>JAJRDJ010000200.1 GCA_028678445.1 Methylococcaceae bacterium | reverse complement strand
GCCGTGCGTCGGGATCGAGCTGGTCTGGCAGCGATGCCAGTTGTTCGCGTATCGCGGTCTTGAACAGTTGCTCGACGGCGGCTTTCTGACGGAGCTTGAGTTGTTCGGCGGCCTTGCCCATATAGCGGCCCAGGGCGCTTTCCGCCAGCAGTGTAGTGACGGAGAGCATCGCCGGGGCGATGACGAAATCCTGCAGCCCGATGCCGCCGGTATGCAGCGCCACGGCCAGTGCGGCGGCATCGGTGGTGACGCGGGTGGCGCGCAAACTGTTGAGGACCATGGGATGCTCCTGCAAATGCTCATAAAGGCCCCGGGCCGTCCGGTCGATTTCCGGCTGGAACGCATTGATGTAAGCACGCGTGGCGGTATCGAAGCTCGTCAGAAGCGGGGTCCGCAGCCGTGACAGCCGCCGGTTGATGTCGCTCCACCAGTTCTGCTCGAGCGGGTCATCGCCAGGCGTCAGCAGCAGTTCCTCGCCGAGTCGAACCAGCGCATGCTCGGCCAGTTGGTGCAGGACGGCCGCTTCGCCACCGGCGATCTGATCGTCCTGCCGGGTGGCCATCCGGCCCAGCTTTGCGATCTGACGCACCGGCCAGGTGACCAGCCGCCGCGCCGCCAGCAGGGCGCTGCCGATGCCGGGTATTTCGAGGAGGGTGAGCAGTTCCGCCAGCGCCCGCTGAAAGGTCTCGTAATGATGCGGCTGATCCTGATAGTCGCGTTGATAATGAGCCATGCTGTCGGCCACCGCCGCGTCCACGCGCTCCTGCCACTCCGCGATCAGGCGATGTTCGGCCAGCACCGGCGCCGTCCAGGCGTGCCAGTGTGTTGCCAGCAGCCGCCGGGCGTCGACCGGGTACTGGTTGCGGTCGATACGGGCCAGCGCGGTTTGCAGGTCGCCCAGCAATTGGCGGCGTATGTCATCCTGTCCCGAGAGACCCGACGCTTGGGTGAGATAGGGGATGGCCCGAATCGGCGGCGGGGCGTCGACCCGGTACGCCCGCCATTTTTCCTCCACCGAGCGGAGCAGGGTGGTTCGGGATTCGTCATCCGTCTTGTTGAGCAGCAGGAGTGTCGGTTGCCGGAGGGGTTCAAGGAGCTTCATGAACTCCCAGACCGACAGGTCGGCGTACTTGTCCTTGCTGACCACCAGAATCACCAGATCCGCGAGGGCCGCCACGCGCAGCACGGCAGGCTGATAGTCGCGGGAGTGCACCGAGTCGAAATCCGGGGTATCCCAGACGATGCTCGCCGCCAATGGATTATGGGTTCCGCCATGTGCCCCGCCCTGTTGCGACATGACCAGGCTATAGCAGTCCAACTGATCCGCTTGCAGCGCCGCGGGATCACAGCGGCGGTAGGCGTGAAAGTACCGGTCGATCTCCGCGAAAGAGTCGGTGTCCCCGGTCAGGGCAAAACCCTGGGCATGCACCGTGAAGCCGGCCAGGGGGCTCACCGCCGCAAGCGTATCGCCGAGCAGCCAGTTCAGGACCGAGCTTTTGCCGGCCTGGGTCGGACCCAGGATAGCGATGTGGCGAGGATGCCGCGGCTGGCGCTGTAACCAATCGAGCTTCTCAAGATAGGCTTCGGCAAATGCCAGGGATCGGCCAAGGCCGCCAAATTCCTGCAGTCGCCCGGCTGCGCTGGGCGGCAGATGCTGGCTGACCGTCTGCAGGCGTTGCTGAAGTAAGCGCAGGAAAGAGAGCATGAGGTCAGCGGCGGAGAGTTCGGCAACGGGAGGAACAGGATTGTACACGAGGGCATTTCGGCCCTGCTTGCCGCCCGCCGCGTCATGGCGTGAACTGCCCATCCCAGGCACCCTCATGGGCTGGCGATGGATGGAGTCATTCCGCCGTGGCGGCTCAGGCGCTGCGCAGTCGCAGCCAGCGGACGATGGCGATGGCGCTCAGGGGCACGACCAGGCCGATGAGCGTGACGGCAATCAGCAGATGCCCCAGCTCGCCATAGTCGGCCGGCACGGTGACCGCGCCGCTGGTGGGGTCACGGACTTCGCGGGTCACCGTATAAATTTCGTTCAGATACTTGGTGAGGAGCTGGCCCAGCGCCATGGATAAATTGGTGAACGAGGCCATGACGGCGAAGAAGGTCGCCTTCAGATGACTGGGAGCGGAATGGGCAATCCAGGCGAGCATCGGCACCATGGCGATCTGACCGAGCGGAGACTCCAGCGCGGTGTCAATCAGGGCAATGAACCGGGCATTCACCACGCCACCCGTCCAGCTGGCTGTCCATTCATGCAGACCGTAATACATGCCGATAGTGGGCAGGGACAGGACCGTGCCGACAATGGTCAGCAAGGCAACGACCGCGGCAATCGGGCGTTCGGCCATGAAGCGCCGGAACAGGAACAGTCCGGTCAGGCTCAGCACACTGCCGATCAGTGACAACCGGGCCATGAAGGATTGATCGAAACCCAGCACGTCGATCATCCACCAGCTGGAACCCGGGCCGGGCGTGGGCACGGCCCGGAAAAAGAAAATCAGCACCGCGGTGCCTACCAGGACATTCCTCGCTTCCGGCTCCATCTCATACGTCAGTTGGTGTATCAGGGCCAGAATGATGCCCATCGACAGCGTGAAGATGATTTCCTGACCGAACTCGAGGTTGGCCAGGCCGACTGAAATCGTGCCCAGCGCGAAGGCCAGGCCGCCGCCGAGAATCCACCAGTTCGGCCGGGTGGTATCGGCATGCACCCGGGTCAGCGAATCGATCTCCGTCCGCGTGTAGCCCAAGGCGTAAAGGGACTGGACATGCCGGCGCCGGAGATGGGCGGCGAAGAGCACGCCGGCGCAGGAAATGGCGGGAATCAGCAGCGCCATCTGGTAAAGGCGCTGGTAGATGGCGATCTTTTCGCCTTCGGACATGGTCTCGACGCCATCGAACATCAGTACATTCGCCAGCGCCACAACCAGTGTACCGGCGATGATGGCAACCCTACCCAGGGTCTGCATGGTCGAATGCATCAGCCGCTGTTCGTCCTCGCTCAGTTGCCGGCCCGCCGCATCCGTGGTGGGCACGGCTTCCACGGTCATCGCATCGGCCACGACATCCTGGATGACATAGCCGACCGGCGCCAGCAACACGCTCAACACATACCAGCTTCCGGCGGGCAGCACCGCTTCCATTCCCATCCGGTTGTGCAGCAAGCCCAGCATGATCAACAAGCTCGCGGCGATCAGCCCCGCCCCCAGAAACACCAGTCCGCCCTTGAAGCGCCAGACCAGGTCAACCAGATGCCCGACCGGCAGTTTCAGCGTCCAGGGCAACATGGCCCAGAAGGCCAGCCCGGCAAGAAACTCCGCCGATAGCCCGAGATACTCCTTGACGAAAAATGTCCCGACGATGGCAGTCAGACCGGAAATGCCCGCCGCCAGGTACACCATGAGCGGCGGCAGATAGCTGAGCTGCAGTTCACGGCCCAGCTCGATAAAATTCCGGTCGATCCAGAGCCAGGCGCGCTCAATGATGTCGGAAGAGGGGGTTACGGGTGGGATAGGCATACGGGTAGGGATACGAATGAATGAGGTAACCGGATTTTACCGGAATGGACACCCGGTACGATCGGTTGATGTTCCAAAGGCGAATAAGGTTAGATACAGGCTTTGCAGCAT
>JAJRDJ010000199.1 GCA_028678445.1 Methylococcaceae bacterium | reverse complement strand
GGTATCGGCTGTCCGAGGTGGGAATTCCGGGTTTTATGACGGTGTCGAAAAACTTCGCGCTGGCTTCTTCCATGGGCTTGAGCACGTGATCGTAACCGCGCACCCAGGATAAATCGCTGGTCCAGCTGCCGCCTTCCATGTGGAAGCGCTGGCCGCTCTTGGCCAGCTCGTCGATCACTTTCGTCAGCTTGTCGGGGCCATCGCCCGGTTTCATGCGTTCCCAAATAAGGCGATGGAACAAGGGCTGAACCACCGGGAGATCGCTTTCCTTGATGCCGGCGGCGAATAAATGCTCCAGATACTCGGTGGCGTTCAAGGCCGGCGTTTCCGTGTGGCTCGCTTCGCGCATGGCTTCCATGTATTTGCCGGGGAATTCGTTCATCATGACGCCCCCATTCTCACCGTCGGCAACCTGGGTGACCAGGGGCGGCACCTGCTGACCCGCCAGCTCCACCCGGCCCAGGCCGCGCGCCTCGTAAAACGGCTGCATCTGCGCCACCAGCTTGGTATCCGACCCCTGGGTCTTGACGATGGCGATGATGCTGGCGGTTTCGCCTTTCGAGTTGGTGCATACCAGGCGATGCGGCAGATGCGGACGGCGCGGGTTTGAGCCATCTTCCGGCAGTTCCACCGTATGTTCCTGCACCAGCACCCACTGGTAACCGGCGTCCACCAGGGTCTTCACGAACGCATGGGCGATGTCCGGATGGTTGGGCAGGGCCATTTCCGAAGGCGAGAAGCCTCGCACCCTGGCCAGCGCCTCAAGACCGAAGATCGCCGCGAAATGGTGCTGCCAGGCGCGCACATGCAGTCGGAAATCCTGGGTTGGCGTCGAAGGGGCCACCGCATGCCCCCAGGGAGCGCCCAGCCACTCCGCGCAGCGGCGGTAAGCGGGGTCGCAGGTGATGGTGCGCAGGCTGTCAAACACGTCATTCAGGCCCATCTTGCGCATTCCGTGGAAGAGCGTGCCGGAATATTCCAGCATGATGCGGGGTTCCTTGCCTTCCCCCACCAGTTGCGGGATGAACTCGCCCAGGCGCTTGTAGCACCAGTGGAAAACCGGGGCGTTATGGTTGTCGCCGATGCCCTGGTTATCCATCATGTATTGCAGGTTGCTGATGACCTCGGCCGTCCTCAGATCACCGCCGCCCGCGGGAATCAGTGGCTGATGCATGTGCAGCGCATTGGCGAAGGCGCTCTTGACGCGGGAAAAATCGATATTGCTTTCCGACAGATAGACCGGTCGGGTACGCGCCTCGACGATGGTCTTCTCAATCAAGGCTTCACTGCCAGAGAGATTGGGTAGACCGTCAATATATTCAGCAAGCTGACTCATCGTAAATGCTCCTGCAATGTGGAGGGAGTGAAAAATCCTTGAGGTATCTCGTTGCCCGTGCGAACTGTGCTGTGCTGCGTCCTCAGGCCTCAAGCCTGGCGGTCGCCTGATCCAGATGTTCCCTGGCGGCTTGCATTTCGTTGAGGGCACGCGGTACCCAGGCTTCACCCCAGTAAAAATGACAGCTGGTTTCGGCGCGTAACAGCCGCCACATGGCCTGCTCGAGCAGGTGGTGGGTTTCCGGATCCTTGATGTGTAGCTCACCCGCCCGCCAGCGGGCGTCATGCACGGCCTTGCTCAACTCCGTTAGCTGCGCCAGGGCGTCGCGCTGGGTTTGTGACCCCGTCCACTGCACAAACCCATGGCCATGATGCCAGCCGGTATTCCAGGCACCAGTGCCGACGGTGACCTCGCCATGCACGCCAAACCGGTCCAGGTAATCATCGATAAAGGTGGGCTGAACCGGACCTCCGGCGCGGGCCTCCTCCATCAAGGCCTGATAAAGCCCCCAGAAATTGGCTTCGGGTTTCGGGTTGCGAAACCAGCCGCCGTTATCGCCATCGGTAGCGGTCGTCACCAGCGGCGGGAAGTCGCAGAGTTTGGTGCGCTCCTGCAACTCATTCAGAAACCACCCCAGTTCCATGCCAGACTCCTGCGCATCGGACAATTCCCGATCACGGACCACCACGATGATTTCATCCTCCCCATAGCGGGCGATATGCGGCCGGTAGCGCAGTTCATGCCATTCCATCGGCGTCACGGGCACGACATGGTCGCTGTCCACCAGCACATAGCGATACCCATGGCGACGCAACAAGGGGATGAGTTCCATCGAAAAGCCCATCTCGGGCGGCCAGAAGCCTTGAAACTGGCTGCGCCAGAAGATATGACTGGCAATCCCCTGCCAGCGGCACACCTGTTCTTCGCGATCGGCCGCGGGAATCAGCGGCAGGACCGGATGATAAAAGCCGGTACCCAAAATGCGGAACAACGCCGTGTTCTGCAAGTGCCAGAGCAAGGATCCGCAATCGACCACGCCGTACATGTTGCCCTGGAATTCGGGATCGGTAAGGGTTTCCAGCAAGGTACCGGAGAGCGAAAGATGCACCCGTCCGACGTCCTCATAACCCCATAACGAACGGGGAATCCGGTCCATGGCATAGAGGATCTCGTGGGTTTCCCATGGATTAAGCGTGAGCAGTTCCTGCAGATTGCCCGCGGGTTGGTGTAAGTTGAGCACCAGGGCATGGTGAATGAAATCAGTCATAACATTTACCCCTGTGTGGAAGAAAATGATGGGGGGTCGCCAGGCCCCATTCCGATGGCCGAAATACCGCCATATTGCCCGCACGACACCGAGTGGTCGTTACGCCCCGGGACAAGTTCGTAGCACAATCCAACGCCCGGAGCGGGCCGTGACGGTTAAAACAGGCTGGCATGCTGAAGCGGGCGGCAGTCTTCCGGTCGCTGTCGGGGTGATGCCGCTACTGCCGTTAAGCTGCAGCCCGGCATCGGTACGGCACGCGGGAGCACTAAAGGCAAGAAACCAAGGTATTTCATGCGGATGAAAGCATTTACGCCAAGCTGAACGGGCCAGAAAGCCCGGAACCGTGGATTATAAAGTATTCGGCGTGGCTGAAAGCGATTCAGGCCGGTTTGCCGGAACTTATGGTAGTGGCCGTCCGGAAGCGGCGAAGGAGTCCCTTCTGACACATTGCCTCCCGCGTAAGATGCACGGAGCGGCGGTCATGCTTACAAGGAACGAGGCTGGTAGTATTTGTTAAGTCCCATGCCGACGGCGGCGGCCGATTCGAAAATGACCGGTATACCCGTCTGGCTGCGCCACACATCCGTTTAACTCTCTGTCAGGCAATATCCCCAACACTCATCCACATCCACAATGCATACCGAACACTTCTATACCCTGGTGGCCTCCAGCCCTGATCGCGTGGGAATCGTCGCGCGTGTGGCCGGTTTGATTGCTGAACACCAGGGCTGGATTCTCGAAACCAGCCATTATTCCGACGCCGATACCGGCCGATATTTCATGCGTATCGACATCAAGGCGGATTCTCTGCCGTTCGACCTGGCCGAATTTCGCCGCCGCTTCATGCCGATCGCGGATGATTTGCAGATGGACTGGCGCATCACCGATTCAGCGGTGCGCAAACGGGCCGTGATTCTGGTCTCGCGACAGGAGCACTGCCTGTACGATTTGCTCGCGCGCTGGCAAAGCAAGGAACTGCCGGTCGACATCCCTTGCGTGATCTCGAATCACCTCGATTTCAAGGATTTCGTCGAATGGCACGGCATCCCGTTCCATCATGTGCCGGTCACCCCCGATAACAAGCCAGAAGCCTATGCCGAAATCCAGCGGCTATTTGACGAAGTCAAAGGCGATGTCATGGTGCTGGCGCGGTACATGCAAATCATCCCGCCCGATCTGTGCGTCGCATATCCCGGCCGCATCATCAATATCCACCATAGTTTCCTGCCCTCCTTCATCGGCGCGCGCCCCTACCATCAGGCCTATCAACGGGGTGTCAAATTGATTGGTGCGACGTGTCACTACGTGACGGCGGAACTGG
>JAJRDJ010000198.1 GCA_028678445.1 Methylococcaceae bacterium | reverse complement strand
TCCGCTCGTTGCAAATGAATGCGATGACTGTTTTGAAGTCCGGAGGGCCGATCCTCAAACTTCATGAGGTTGTTCCAAGCCCTCACATCGTTCTCGCCAACGGTCCAGCGCACGAGGCAGGGGAAAGCCCAGGCCGTACCGAGCTGCGAGATTGCTTTATATGGGATAGGTGGAATCCCCGATATTTCCACTGCTCTTGATTGACGGATGGCATCAGCATCCATCCTGATTGTTTGAATCACCTCCCGATGCAGTTGCCAACTCGATGCAAACAGGGCTTGCGCACCAATGTTGAGAATCAGGCTCATAACAACAAAGGCCGCAACAAACGGCGCCAGAGTCAGGCGTAGCACCGTGCGCAAAACGGGATGGCCTGACAACAAGTCCAATACCGCCGCACCCGCAATCACGAGGCCGGGCAGAGCAACGTATACGTTTCTGACTGCAATCCCATAACTCTCCGTAAAAGCAAACGGTAACAGCGCAGCAGAGAAGACTGCAAGTCCCGTGATGATCAGCCAAAGATGTCGGTTGGGTCGCGAACGGTTAGTTGCAACCAGCCAAGAGCTTGCGGCCGCAACCCGCCAGGCAGCTCCAACAGCAACAAGGGCAATTAACGCGGTCATCCACGGGTGCTCCGTCAGTATTTGCACGCCCATGTGGAGAACCCCGCCGTAAGGCGAGGCATTCGGCAAGAGGCTCAGCCACCAGGCCAGTTTCCAGACAATCCCGGGCTCGGCGGCGGGTTGCATCTGCCCCATGGTTCTCGCAATGCGCTCGGCAGTGCCTGAAAAAAGCCCGAAGTGGACCGCTGCAAACACGAGGGCACAACATGTGACAATTAATAGCGGGAGCCAGGGGGAATGTGCTGGTTTTCGCCAAAGCGATCTTGAAAAGTACGAGACAGCGATGGCGCCGAGCACAAACAGGTATTGTTCGATACCCAGGGTGGCGAAAATGGCTATCGGCAAGGTCAACCCGAGCCAAACGATGGTGCCCCGCCGTTCATACTCCAGGTAAGCCCATACGGTAAGCAATGTCAGAAGATTGCCAAAGACGTAGCCATAGGATTCCGCCAGCCAAAGTACCGGCTCCGAAGTGATGGGATGTATCGCGAATATCAGGACCGCGGTCAGTGCTGGCCCGCTCGCGATTCCTGCCCGCACCAAGAGATTGAAAAGCAAACCGCAGAAAGTGACGTGTGCGAGCACAACCGTCGCGTGGATGAGGTACCAAGGCGCTCGAAGCGGATCCGAGAACCAAGGCAGGTGATAGGTCCCGATCTGGGTTAAGGCGAGGAACAGTCTTCCGTTCCAATTATCCAGCCAATGGTGAACCGCATCCCAATACCCATGCGCGGAGGCGAGCTCGCACATGCACAAATCGTCACCTTGGATACCACGCGTCCAAATCGCACCGTAAGCCACGAGTATGGCCAATGAGATAGCCGCAAGTGCCCATTCCTCCCCGGCTCTGGCTTTGTCTGGTGCGGCCAACTCGATCTCGGAAATTTGTGGTTATGGTTGCAGAAAATAAAGGGAATTGCGCCGGATCCAGCGTAGGCGCTTGGCTATCGCCATTCGCCTGAGCCGATGGTTAAGGGTGCTTTTTGTTTGCGAATTCAGAACATCTCGCAACAACCGGATTGCGGCACTCGTAGTAGCGATAAAGGGAAAGTGCCCTGGTCAGCCCGAATACCCTGCACCTGACTTCCTCAAAAAAGTATTCCAGCACTTCTTCAATCTCCCGGGCGGTATTTACGTGCTCATGCTTCATTAACAAACCATAGTCGAGCCCATGCTTCAGTCTGAACTCTAGCCCCGTAGTCATTTTCCAGCCCAGTGTCCAGAATAATGTACCTTCACTCGGTATGCTTGCACGAAACACGCCATTTTCTTCCAACAACAACCCACTCCTCGCGACAACTTCGGGCAGATTGCAGACATGCTCAAGAGTGGCGACCGAAGTGATCCGGTCATATCGGGAACCGCTTGGTACCGCTGCGCAATCTGAATAGATGTTCCGGACTCTTTCGAGAAAAGGTGAGTTCTTGTAGAGATCAGTGAACGGCTCAACGATGTCATACGGATGAAAGGCAGGTTCATATTTCAGTTGATTTAGGGTGCCCGCACCCAACTCCAAGGTTGTCTTTCTCGAATGCCGTGAGCTGGCAACATCCTTTGCGACTTGCTTGTGCAACCACGATTCCATTCTCTGCGCCAATGACGAAGCCATGGTTCGTCCCTCTCTGTTCGACTTGTAGTGCGCTGAGTAGATCGCTTCGAAATCCTTCGGTAGGGGAGGACGTGTCTTTGGATATTGATCAAACATGGTGCCTACCCTCTGTTCAAGCCGCGCCATCATTAACCCCGTATGGCCACTAGATTGCACCAACTTCCATTCGATGGACTGAGAGAATTTGAACGGCTCATCGGGTTGCCTTTCCCGCGCCGACAGCAGAATGGTGCATGGAAAGAACCTGCTGTGGGCTATCGCAAGAGCGCCGGGCTGCACGTTCGTCAGGAGTCAATCAGTCCAGAGTGCCTGGGGTGAATAACTGCTGGGCGCGCTCGAAGTCTTCGGGGATGCCGATGTCGATGAATCGTCCGCTGGTGTGGAATGCCAGTGGCCGCAATTCACCGATGCGGGGAACCAGCAGTTGCTGCTCGAAGGAAAAGGGTTCGCCAGCGGGAATCTGCCGCAGGATGTCGGAAGAAAGCAGGTAGACGCCGGCATTGATGAAACCGGGTCCGGCACGCCCCTTTTCGAGGAAGCCATGGAGATGTCCCGCCTCCAGTTCCAGCGCACCGTAACGGCTGACATCGGGCACGCTGCACACAGCCACGCTGAGACTGCCCCGAGCCTGCCGATGCGCGTCCTGCATGGCCCGATAGTCCAGCTCCAGGTAGGTGTCACCGTTCAGCACGAAGACGGGCCGTTCCGTCACGCAGTCCGCGGCGAGACGGATGGCGCCCCCGGTGCCGAGCGGCGTCGCCTCCACCGAGTAGTGCAGGGGCAGGCCGCGATAGCGCTCACCGAAATGCTCGCGTATTGCCTCGTGGCGGTAGCCGACGGCGAGCACCGCGGATTCGAATCCAGCCTCGACCAGGCGATCCAGCACCCAGGCGAGAAAGGGTCTGCCGGCAACCGGCGCCATGGGCTTGGGCAGGTCGGGCACGACGCTTCGAAGACGCGTGCCGAGGCCGCCTGCCAGGACGATGGCCTGCATCACGGGGCCTTGGGGAAAAGCTGTTGCTCGATCAGGTAGCAGATCGTATGGCCGATGGTGATGTGCCCTTCCTGGATGCGCGGCGTGGAATCCGAGGGTGTCCGCAGGCAGTGGTCGCACAGGGTGGCCAGTGCGCCGCCGCCACGGCCGGTCAGGCCGACCGTGACGAGGCCTTTTGCGCGCGCCACCTGCACGGCGTTCAGAATGTTGGGAGAACGCCCTGATGTGGAGATGGCAAAGAGAATGTCACCGGCCTGGCCGATGGCCTCGATCTGCCGTGCGAACAGGCGCTCGTAGCCGTAATCGTTGCCGATTGCCGTGAGCACCGAGGTATCGGTGGACAGTGAGAAAGCGGCCAGGCCGGGCCGGTCGTAGTTGAAGCGGCTGACGAGTTCGCCCGCCAGGTGCTGGGCGTCGGCGGCGCTGCCGCCGTTGCCGGCGAACAGGATCTTGTTGCCCTGGCGCAGGGCCGCGATGCAGACGCCGGCCACCGTCGCCATGGCGGCATGCAAGGCGGCATCCCCGCTCATTGCCCGCAGGGTATCGGAAGTCTCGCGCAGTTGCCCGGCGATCGCCTCGGTCAGTAGATTTTCCATCCTTGTGTTCCGATTTCGGTGAAATGACAGTTGTAGATCTGGCCCTCGGTGGTCGACAGCGCGCGGATCACGTCCATGCGCCGCACCGGGTCGACCAGCAGCATCATGAAGCCGCCGCCACCGGCACCGGAGATCTTGCCGGCGCGCATGCCGGCCTGCTTCGCCAGTTCGTAGCTTTCCTCGATGCGCGGGTTGGAGATGCTCTTGGCCAT
>JAJRDJ010000197.1 GCA_028678445.1 Methylococcaceae bacterium | reverse complement strand
TCCACTGCCCGATACGTGGCTACGGGGCTGCCCTGCAGTACGGGATAGCCAATGCCCGTGGCGAGTACATCATCATGGGCGACAGCGACGACAGTTACCATTTCGACGAAGCCCACCCGATTCTGCAGAAACTCGAGGAGGGTTACGATGTCTGCATGGGAACGCGCCTCAAGGGGCGGATCATGGCCGGGGCGATGCCGTCCCTCAACCGGCTGCTGGGAAATCCGCTCCTGACCTTCATCGGCCGGCTTTTTTTCGGCATCGATACCACAGATTTTCACTGTGGCATGCGCGGCTTCCGGCGCGAAAAGGTGCTCGGCATCGGCCTGGTGACGACCGGTATGGAATGGGCCTCCGAAATGGTCATTAAAAGCCGGCTGATGGGGTTGAAGATGACCGAGGTGCCGATCACCCTTTACCCAGATGGCCGCAATAGGCCGCCGCATCTTCGACCATGGCGGGATGGCTGGCGGCACCTGCGCTTCATGCTTCTGCATGCCCCGAACTGGCTATTCATCTATCCGGGGATCGCCATAGTCGCCACGGCCTTCAGTCTGGGAATCCTGCTGACCCGCGGCCAAGTGCGGATCGGTGGGGCCAACCTCGACGTTCATTCGCTGCTGACCATGGCGTTCATGGCGATCCTGGGAATCCAGATCATCTACGCCGGACTGTTCGCCAACGTCTATGCGCGCCTCATCGGGATTCTCCCCGCCAGTCCGGCCTACCTCGAGTGGCTGAAGAAGTTTTCGCTGGAAAAGCTGCTGCTCGTCTTTTTCGCCATCGGCTTGGCAGGTTTGGGCATCTTTGCCGTCAACTTATGGGACTGGTATGCGCGTAGCTTTCCTGCCCTGGACGTCAGTGTGACCATGCGGCAGATCGTCCCGGCTCTGACTTTGATGACTATCGCCGTGCAGGGGATTTTCAACTGCTTCATGTTCTCGCTCCTGTTCTTGAAGACCAGAGGCCATAACGAAGCTGACATCGGGGACCGTCTGGGATGAGCCTAGCGCACCCGCCGAGAGTGGCCCCGGCACAGTCCGATGGTCCGACTGCGGGAAAGCACGGCATGGTATCCATCGTCATGCCCAGCTACCAGCAGGTCGCTTTCCTTGAAGAGGCGGTGCGCTCTGTTCTTGACCAGGAGGGAGTGGACGTCGAGCTTATTGTCATGGATCCAGGTTCAGACGACGGCTCGAGGGAGTTATTGCGGAAACTGCAGGAGGAATATGGCGAGCGCCTGGTGCTCTGCTTTGAAAAGGATCAGGGTCAGTCAGATGCAGTCAACCGCGGCATGGCATTGGCCCGCGGCCGCGTGCTTGGCTGGCTCAATTCCGACGATCGGCTCCGTCCAGGCGCATTAGCCCGGGTCGTGCCACTGCTCGACCGAGAGGAACCGACCTGGCTATGCGGGATGGCCGGGATGATCGATGCTCGCAGCACCCACAGCATGAGCCTGCTGGCCTGGTACAAGAACTGGCAGACCCGGCGCTTCTCGCGCTTCAAACTGCTTCTGGAAAATTTCGTTCCGCAGCAGGCGACTTTCTGGAACCGGAGCATGTGGAACCAGACGGGCATGCTCGATATTCATCGCCACCTGGACATGGACTATGACCTCTGGCTACGGTTTGCCAAAGTCGCCCCGCCGTTGATCCTGACTGAGGAATTGGCGGACATGCGGGTCCATGTCGCCGCCAAGGGGAGCAAGCAGGCTCGGGAGCAGTTGGCGGAGGCCAAGGCAACAGCACAGCTATATGCCGAAGAGTTCGGGCTCGCCGGAAAGCTGGCGATGCTGCTGCGTCCGCTGTTCTCCCTGCGGACCCAGGTCTATTACCTGCTGGCCAAGCCGCGCCGTTGAAGCCTAAGGCGGTCAGTATCCCGGACCACCGCACCTGACACCGTTCAGGGCGCAACAATCTCGACATGCTCCAGCAGGCAACCGGCCCGGCGCGAACCGAGCCTGGGGTCAAGGGCGCTGACCTCGATGGTCTGTGCACAGCGAAGTTCGGCCCGCACCGGGATGCTCCCCGCCGCGACATCGATCCTCAGGGTGAACGGTTCACCGCCATCGAGAACGGCCGTCGCGACCTTTCGGCGCCCGGCACTCAGGGTGACTTGCTGGCCGGGGATGGCAAGATTCCGCCCATCAATTTGCAGACACCCGCCCTGCCCATCCGATGGCAGCCACAATTTCCCATGCCGCCCAGCCATCCCGTCCTGCCAAATCCCCTGGGTGTTCTGGAGCCACCGTCTTAAACCACGCTCCACCATGGCGATAATCGGCGCGGCGATACGCTTCAATGGCCCCGGAACACTGGCGACCATGACCTCCGGCGTAATGAGCTCTTCGTTACGGCAGAACTTGCGTACCACGGTGATGATGGTATAGGAGACGACCGCCGGAGAGTGCCATGGCACACCGTGCCGTTGCAGTATCCCGGCGATTTCCCGGATGCGCCGGAAACCACCGGTCTTGGTTTTCGTGTCCAGATGAATCCGGTTTGCCGCCAGGACCCTTTCGGTATAGGTAAAAGGATAGCGCCTGGCCAGACGGAGCCAGAGCTCCCAGTCGAGCGCCCAGTTGAGCTGTTCGTCCAGCAGGCCGACGGAAAACAGCGCCTCGCGGCGGAAAAAGACGGTCGGCTGGAG
>JAJRDJ010000196.1 GCA_028678445.1 Methylococcaceae bacterium | reverse complement strand
GGCGGGTTCCTCCATGAGGCGTGCTTGTGCGGGGCGGGTCATGCCATCGTTCAGCCGGATCCCCTGCCGCAACTGTTCCAGCGCCTCGGTTCCGGGCACCCCCTCAATTTGCGCCCAGTAGACCTTGGCCATTTTGTGGCGCGGGTCGGCGATGCGAGCCTGCAGACGGCCGTCATTGGTCAAGAGCATCAGGCCCTCGCTATCGTAATCCAGCCGGCCCGCGGGGCGCACCCCGGGCAGGCCTGTGTACTGGGCCAGTGTGGCCCGTCCACCGTCCCGGTCGGTGAACTGGGAGAGGACGCCATACGGCTTATTGAAGAGCAGCAATCGGGACATGCGCTGAGGTAACTGAGCAGCTCGGTCTTACGTGAAGCCGGAATGGCGGACCGGCCGTGTAAAATTAACGCTATTATCAACGCGCCGCCGAGCCATGTCCTCCACTCGCCATCCCAAAAATCGCCTCCCGGCATCACCGCCTCACACCCGAGCGCCGCAGGTGACTGGCAGCGATGCCGGGTCACGGCCAACGACGGCCTTGATCCGCGTGGCCGGCCTCTCCGCTGTGAGCGCGCTGTTCCGGAAGTCTCCAGAAAGAGTGGTTCGGCTGTTTTATGAAGACCGCAGGGTACCCGACGTGGGCGGGTTTTGCGCCACCCTGGCCGGATTGCGCCGGCCTTACCGCAAGGTGGAGGGTGAGGAACTGGTCAAGATTGCCGGCACGGTGCTCCATGGTGGAGTGGTGGCGGTAGCCGAGCCGCAACCGGAACGGCCGCTGAGCGTCGAGGAGTCGCGGCACCTCGCACAGGCCCATCAGACGCTGTTCATCCTGGATGGTATTGGCAACCCCCACAACCTCGGGGCGATCGCCAGAACCCTGGCCTTTTTCGGCTTTCGGCATCTGGCCTTATCGGATCATCCCCTGCAGGCGGGCCTGTCGGATGCCGCCTACCGCATTGCGGAGGGTGGGCTGGATTGTCTCTCGATCCATCGCATCCGTGCCTTGCCGGACCTGATGCGCCAGATCCGGCCACTGTATCGTACGCTCGGCACGGCACTCGGATCACGGGGTCAGCCCCTTGAAAGTCTCAAAGCCGAGCAGCGCCCGGTTGCGGTCATCCTGGGTAACGAAGAGACCGGCTTGCCCTCGGCAACCCTCGCGGCCTGCGAGCGTGTGGTAACGCTATCCGGAAGGGGCAATGTACAATCCCTGAATGTCGCCGCCACGGCGGCCATTATCGCCTATGCGCTCCGACCGGGGGATACGGCCAGGGGCAGAGGCAGGCAGGGTTGAATTCGACCCGACTCCCGGTATGAGGCCGGTTGACCGATAGACCAACCGGTGCCCGGCTGACGTTGGGATGCGGTGGGGTGCGTTTCCGGCCCGATGGCTTGCCCCCCGCGTAACATCCTTGAGTTGTAGGAGGGTTCTGGCGCGATCCCCTTCCCGCCTACAACTCCGCCGCCCGCCGTTCCCCTTCCCGCACATCGACCTTGAACAACAGCCAGGCACCGCCGGCGAAGAGGAGCAACAGAGTGAGCAGGGACAAGCGCGGTTCGCCGGTCAGGCGGCTGACGGTGCCGACCAGCACCGGGCCAAGCACGGCGGCAAACTTGCCGAGAAGGTTCATGAAACCGAAGAACTCCCCGGCTTTGTCTTGCGGGATGATCCTCGCATACAGCGCCCGGCTGAGCGCCTGCACGCCGCCTTGCACCAGGCCCACACCGCCCGCGATACCGTAAAACTCCCAAGGCTCGGTCATGGTCGAGGCCCATGCCACCAGCCCCGCATATATCAGCAGGCCGAACAGGATGGCCGGCCGGGCCCCCCAACGTTCGCCGAGACGGCCATACAGCAGGGTGGCGGGCACACCGACGGCCTGGGTGACCAGGAGTGCCAGCATCAGCCCATCCGACCCGAAACCGATCGCCATGCCGTAATCCACGGCCATCAACACGATGGTGTCCACGCCGTCGATGTACAGCCAGTAGGCCATCAGGAAGAGCATGACGACCTTGAGCTGGCGGATATGGGCAAACGTCGTGCGCAACTGACGAAGGCCCGACGTCAGCGCCGCGAATCCCGCAGCGCGCCGGGTCTGCGGCTCGCGCACCACCAACAGCAGCGGCAAGGTGAACACCAGCCACCAGGCCGCGACCAGCAGGAACGACACCCGCACTGCCGTTGTGGCATCGGCCAGGCCGAACCAGCGGGGGTGGCTCGCCATCAGCACATTGAAGGCAAACAGCGACCCGCCGCCCAGATAGCCGAGCCCCACGCCGAGCGAGGACAGGCGTTCATAACGGGCCGGCACGGTCACCGCCGGCAGTAGCGCGTCATACAGCACCATCCCGGCAAGGAACGCCACGTTCCCGAATCCATACAGCCACAGCGCGGTGGCATGCTGGCCGGGCCGGACCCAGTAGAGCCCCGCCGTCATGGCGATGCCCACCAGCGCGCAGAGCGCGAGCAGCGGCTTTTTCAGCCGTCCGGCATCCGAGACCGAACCCAGAATCGGACACAATACCAGCGCGAGGAGGGCCGCCGATGAGCTGGTTACGCCCAACAGAAAGGTGCTCTCGGTCGCCGGCAGGTCCGCCGCCCAGTACTGCTTGAGAAACACCGGGAAGAACGCCGCCATCACCGTGGTGGCGAATGCGGAATTCGCGACATCGTAAAAGGCCCAGGCGAGTTCGCCCCGGCGTCGTTCAGCGGACTTGGACATGGGCAGGGTCTCGCCGGGGTAATCGAATCGGGATTTGATGGAAGCCGTCCCTGGCTTCAGTCGTCATCCGGCCGGGAGTCGGACACACTGTCATTCGACGTGTCCTCGCGATGAAACCGGTCGTCGGTCACCACGATCTGAAATCGCTGGCCCTGGTAGCTCATGACCGACGCCTGCAGGCCGTGAAGCATGCCGTTGGTGACATTGATGCGGGTTCCATCCGGCCAGATGATTGTCGTGACCGTGTCGTCCTCGATCACCACCGGCAGCTTGTAGGTCCCATTCAGAACGATGCCTCCGGGGTTGAATAGGGCATAAGTCCCATTGAGCGCGGTGACCGTGGCGGTGTAAGTACCGATGTCGGCGAGGACCTTGCCCGACAGGAGCAAGGCCAGCAGCAAGGCCCATGCTCCAGGTGAACGGTGGTGGATCGTTGCCATGTCAGACTTGCCTTTGGGTTGGCCAATCGCCAGGATTGAACGCATTCTGGCACCCCGGCGTGGATTGATGCAGGGTGATAAAAGCCATTCCCCATGTGAAGTTGGTCTGCATTCTACCGGCCATGCATCGGGCCCCGTTATTCAGCCCGATAAATCCAGCCCCGGCGCCGCAGCCATTTCTCGATTTCCACCGCGAAGAAGACAACGGCGGAGAGCACGAGACAGTAGAGTAACTCCTCAAGGCTCAGAGCTTCGGTCTTGAAGATGGGCTGCAAGGCGGGAACATACAGCACCGCCATCTGCAGGGCGAAGGTCAGCAGCGTCGCGCCGAGCAGCGGCAGGTTGGAGAAGAGCCCCTGAGTGAACAGCGAATCCTGCTCCGAGCGGATCGCCAGCACATGTCCCATCTGTGACAGAGTCAGCACGGTGAAGACGATGCTCTGCCAGTGGGCGGAACCGGTGTGGTAAGCCCATCCTTGCGAGAACAGGGACACACCCCCCATCAGGAGACCGATCCATAAAATGTGCTGCCACATGCCCAGCGCGAAGATGCTCTCCTCCGGTGGCCGCGGCGGTCGCTGCATGATGCCCCGCTCCTCCGGTTCGACGGCCAGGG
>JAJRDJ010000195.1 GCA_028678445.1 Methylococcaceae bacterium | reverse complement strand
TTTAGAATATAAACTTAAGCTAAAATAACAACGAATCATATTTTAGGTTCGAGGCAGGCTGGATGAAGCGAGAACTCCAAGGTAAATATGTGATCATATCGACAGTGGGCGAGAAAGCCAAGGCCTTCGTGCCAGCGCCGTTGCCGCCGCGTCCACCCATCGACTGGACGCCGGAGCTTCGCAGCAAATTCGATCAGGCCCTGCTGGCCTTGGGGCGGCTGGACAGCGTTTCGACCCTGCTTCCGGACACCTCGCTCTTCCTCTACATGTACGTCCGCAAGGAAGCGGTGCTGTTGCCTTCCGGATTAATCCGTTCAAATTTTCCTGATTAACCCAGCCCATTGGTAGCCTTTTCACAATAAACGGGCGGGCCACGGATGCGGCCCGCCGAGGTTGTGTCGGCGGGTCTAGAACGGGATATTGTCTCGCATCTGGCAGCCGTCCTTATAGCAAATGACAGGGGGGCGCAGCTTTCTATTTTCCGCCAGCCGATACAGAACGCTCAGTGCGGTATCGATGAGGACCTGTTCGATCAACTCGGTGATGCGTTGAATTTTGAGCTCTTTGATTGTTTCGGGGTCCAAGTTATCCATAGCCATCCTCCCGGTGGATCAGAGCAGTTCGGTGGCCGCCAGGCGCACATGCTCGGCGCTGACGGTCATGGATTTTTGTTTAGCCGCGACGATCAGTGCCCCGCGGGCGAGGTGGTTGGCTTTTCGCAGCAGGCCACCGGAGCCCTGGTGGATGGCGGTGACGGCGGAGTCATCGAAGAGGTTGCGGGTAACACCGGCGATGGCCAGGTGATGTTGGAGGTAGTGTTGCATTTGCTGTCTGTGGAGGCCTTCGAGGTGGCTGCGGGCGACGACGCGTGAGGCCAGCGGTAAGGCCGTACGGTAGGAGAGCGCGTCGAGCAAATTGTTCTGGCCGGCCATAACCAGCGGCAGGTAGGGTTTGGCGTCCATGTCGAACTGCAGCAGGGTGTGCAACTCGGCAAAGACCTCCAGTCGCAACAGTGAGGCCTCGTCGATGACCAGCAGCAGTTTGAGTTTTTTTGCGCCGGTGAGTTCGAGGACCTGTTGGCGGATGGTTTGGAGCATCAGGGCCCTGGAGACGCCGCGATTGTCCAATGCCAGGGCGGCCAGGATCTGCCGGTACAGTTCGAGGATCGAGCCGGTGGTGGCCGTCACGTACAGGCACAGGTGTTCGGCGGGATGCATCGCCTGGGTGACATAGCGCAGCGCCGTAGACTTGCCGGAGCCGATCTCGCCGGTGAGAAGCGCGACGGCCCCGGTGCGCAGAGTGTAGTCGATGCGCTGTTGGACGGCGGTGATGTTGTCGGTGAGCAGGATTTTGTCGGCCGGGATGTCGGCGCCGAAAGGCTCACGGGCCAGTTCGAAGAACAGACGATATTGAGGGGGCATGACGAAGAGACCTTTCTAAAGGGGTTACCAGATTTTGCCGCCATTGGGGACGCTGGGCGCACTTTGGGCGATTTGCAGGTTGCTTCTGCGGTCGCGTTTGACGCGGCAGTTGACAGCGGTGTCGACGGCTCGCAGCAGCCCGTAGCTTTCGTTGTTGTATCGGGCTTCGACCCGTTGCATGTGCTCGGGGTGGTAGAGCAGATCGATGCGTTTTCCGATCAGAGTCACCGGGGCCTCGAACAGATGCCCCTCGAGGGTGACGGTGCGATCCTTGGCCACGGTGCGCCGGGCGACGACGCGGAAGTGCTCGTAGAGATTCTCGGGTGCCGGACGCAGGCAGTGCATGTTGTCGGCAAAGCGAGCCCAGGGCGAAGCACCGGTGGCGCTGTGGGGGCGCTGGTGGTAGGTGTCGAGCCACGTGGCCCATGCCGTGTTGAGTGCCGACAGGCTCTGTTCGGGGGCCAGCGGGGGCAAGAACTGGCTGCGCACCGTGCGAAAGAAGCGTTCAATCTTGCCCTTGCCCTGGGGCTGGTAGGCTTTGGCGTGGATCAAGGCGATGGCCAGGGAGGCGCAAATGTGTTCCAGGTGGCGGCTGCGGTAGGCTGAGCCGTTGTCGACGTAAAGCTTGCGGGGCAGGCCGCGTTTTTCCAGCGCCTGTTGCAGGGCGTTGAGGAAGGCCGCCAGGTTCTCGGAAAGGTAGAAGGCCGCATGGGGGATCAGGCGGCTGTGATCGTCGATAAAAGCGATCAGATAGGCTTTTCGTCGCCGGCCCTCGACCATCACTTTGGGTCCGTGCATCACGTCTGACTGCCAGATGTCGTTGGGCAGCTCGGCTTCGAACTTGCGCCGATCGACCGCAGGCGCTTTGGCTGAGGGCATCAGGCCGTGACGGTTCAGAAAGCGCCAGACGGTGCTCGGCGCCAGGTGGGTGCCGGCGCTGACCAGAAAACGCTGGTGCAGGGTCTCGATGAGACGGCCCACGGTGGCAGAGGGCATCTGTTGGCGCAGGCAGAGCAGATTGGCGGCCGTTTCATCGTCGATGCGGCGCATGCGGCCGTTGTCGCAGCGCTCCCGAGGATACAGGGCTTCGAGTCGGCACCCGCCGGCTTCGTAGCGCGCGATCCAGTCGCGGATGGTGGTCGCGCCGATGTGGGTGCGGTCCGAAAAGGGGATGCGCCAGCGCCGGGCGCTCTTTTCGGCGATCAGGTGCCGTTTGTCTCCGCGCGCCATTCGGGCGCCGGTGACAAAGTCGGCAATCACGCCGAACCGAAAGACGGCAATTTGCTTTTTTTGCTCTTCGTCCATGGCAGGGCTCCTTTGTTGAGGGTTTGCCCTGCCATAACCGAAGCCGAGCATCCTGTCGCCAGCACTGTTCGGTAGGGTGCCGGCCAACTGGCGCTTCGGGCAGATTATACCGCCCGGCTCACGGCCACCCGCCCCATGGCCACCAGGCGGTCAAAGGCGACCATCAGATCGCTCACCCCCGCCCAGCCCCACAGCGCCAGCGCGTGTTTCTTCAGGCCACCCAGCCAGTGGCGCGCCCGGTTGCCGGGCACGCCGCCAAGCCAGCGCCCAGTGCTGATCCGATGCGCCAGTGCTCCCCGGATGGTCGCTACAGCGCTTTGATGTCGCGCAAAGAAGCCGGCCGGCCGTACGCGCACGACACAGCCGCATTTGGGGCAGCGGTAGCGGCGCATCTGCAGCGCCTGGCGAAAGCCTTCAAAAATCACCCGCACGAAGCCGTGGCACCAAAGCTTGGGATGGCGGCAGCGGCTACAACTCTGCGGCTGGGGCCAAGGGTAATCGCGACTGTTTCCGGCAATTCGGTTGAGATCCAATTCGACATAGGCTATCATGAGCTTGCGTTTGTGTTTGGAGGCTGCCAGCCTCCGGGTTTACGGGCGGTGGGTGGTGACGCACCTGCCGCCCCGTTTCTTCCAAATAAAAATGGCCTCTGTTCTAAGAGGCCATTTAATCCGAAATCTGCTGCCTACCTGTCAACTCATTTTGAAATCAATCACCGGTTTCATGACTGTATAATGCGGAACCCTACAGGTGCTCTCCTGCATGATCGAGGGCACCCAGTCCTCGCTGTCGGACCTGCTGCTGTTCGAGCTGGATCAGGAACCGGGTGTTCCGCTGGATGACGTGCGGGAGGTCAGCAATTATGTCGCCGCCCTCGACCACGGCCTGCGCCGGATGGCGCAAGGGTTGCAGATGTCGCTGCGGCTGTTCCGCGAGATCCACGGCGTACTTCTGTCCAAGGGCCGGGGCA
>JAJRDJ010000194.1 GCA_028678445.1 Methylococcaceae bacterium | reverse complement strand
TCGACGAGCACATGGCATTGGCCACCGCCATGGGTACCAACGGTACGCCGATGAT
This sequence comes from Methylococcaceae bacterium, assembly GCA_028678445.1. Lineage (GTDB taxonomy): Bacteria > Pseudomonadota > Gammaproteobacteria > Methylococcales > Methylococcaceae > UBA6136. Next base: position 4,957 of record JAJRDJ010000194.1, on the reverse strand, counting down.
CGTGACCGAGAAGGGCGCCATCCTGCCTGGCTATGTGCCGGCCGCCCAGTTGACGAAAGTCATGGACGAAAAACCCACCGATCCGGTCGAACCGGTCAGCGATCCGGTGACGAAGTAGGGGCTGGCTATTTGGCGTGTTCCGGTTTCCTGCCGGGGCAGTAACGGCAAGCAGAGGGGGGTTCACCCGTCCTGCAATGCTTTGAGTCTGAAGAGCAGATCCAGCGCCGCGCGGGGGGTGATCTCTTCCGGGTTGAGGGTCTTTAGCACCTCCAGCGCGGGACTCGGTGTCGGCAGTTCGAACAAATCCAGTTGCCGTATCTCCGCGCGGCCCGCGCTATCCCGGTGCGCCTGGCGCTCCAGCATCACCAGCTTCTCCCGAGCCCGCCTTACAACTCTTGCCGGAACCCCCGCCAGCGCCGCCACCTGCAGGCCATAGCTTTGATTGGCCGGGCCATCCTTCACGGCATGCATGAAAATCACGCCATCCTTGTGCTCCACCGCCTCCAGATGCACGTTGGCGACGGCCGGGCATTCCTCCGGAAGAGTGATTAGCTCGAAATAATGGGTCGCGAACAGAGTGTAGGCCCTGATCTCCCGCGCCAGATGCTCCGCTGCCGCAAAGGCCAGCGACAGGCCATCGAAGGTACTAGTGCCACGCCCGATTTCATCCATCAGCACCAGACTGATCGGCGTGGCGTGGTGCAGGATGTGCGCGGTCTCGGTCATCTCCACCATGAAGGTCGACCGGCCGCCGGCGAGGTCGTCCGACGCGCCAATACGCGTGAAGATACGGTCAATCGGTCCGAACACCGCCCGCTCCGCCGGGACAAAACAGCCGATATGCGCCATCAGCACGATGACGGCCGTCTGGCGCATATAGGTCGATTTACCGCCCATATTAGGGCCGGTGATGATGAGCATGCGGCGTTCGGGAGAGAGTTCGAGATCGTTCGGGACGAAGGGCGTATCCAGTACACTTTCGACCACCGGATGCCGACCGCCGATGATCTGAATTCCGGGCTCGTCGCACACTTCGGGTCGACTAAAACCCAGCATTTCGGCCCGTTCGGCCAGGTTTGCCAGCACGTCCAGCTCCGCGAGGCCAAGAGCCAGCTGCTGCAGGATCTCCAGATGGCTGCCCAACTGGCCGAGCAACTCCTCATATAGCGCCTTTTCGAAGGCCAGAGATCGTTCACGCGCACCCAGCACCTTATTCTCGAAGCTTTTCAGCTCCGGGGTAATATAGCGCTCCACGCCCTTAAGCGTCTGACGCCGGACATACTCGGCGGGTACCTTGTCGGCTTGGGCCCGGGACAGCTCCAGATAAAAACCCTGCACCCGGTTGTAACCGACCTTGAGGTTGGCAAGCCCGGAACGCTCGCGCTCACGCTGCTCCAGATCGAGCAGAAACTGCTCGTGATCATGGCTCAACTGCCGCAGCTCATCGAGTTCGGCGTTATACCCCTCGGCAATCACACCGCCATCGCGAATCAGCATGGGCGGATTGTCGACGATGGCCCGCCTCAACAGATCGGCCAAATTGTGCCGTGGCTGAATGCTTGCGCTTATGCCCTGCAACAATGGTGTATCCAGCTCCGCCAGCAACTCATGCAAATCAGGCAGGCTGGTGAGGGCCAAGCGCAGCGTCGTCAGGTCACGCGGCCGGGCGGTACTCAGCGCGATGCGCGAAACGATGCGTTCGATATCGCCGACCGCCCGCAGGTTATCACGCAAGGCCAGAAACGAGCCCTCCTCCCGCAACAAGGCGATGGCATCGTAACGGCCCTGCAGTTCACCATGATCGCGCAGCGGGCGGTGCACCCAGCGCCGTAATAGCCGCCCGCCCATTGTCGTAACGGTCCGGTCCAACACGCCGAATAGAGTGAATTCGACCCGGCCCGAGGAGTGATAATCCAGCTCCAGATTGCGGCGGCTGGCAGCATCCAGGACGATGACCTCCTCGAGCCGCTCCAGGCGGATACCCTGCACTTGCGGCAACACGGATTGCTGGGTGTCGCGAACATACTGCAGCAAGCCCCCGGCAGCGGCGATAGCAGCGGGCAGGTGATCGCAACCGTATGCCACCAGATCGTGCACGCCAAACTGGCGCAGCAGCAAATGCCGAGCACTCTCCGGCTCGAAATGCCAGGCCGGACGGCGGCTGATGCCGCGCCGAGAACCCATGGCGGCCGGCAGGGGCCAGTCCTCGCTGACCAGGAGTTCGGCGGGATTGAGCCGCTCCAGCTCGCCAAGCAGAGGCTCGATGCCATCGAGCTGCTGTACCGTGAAACGGCCACCCGCGAGATCGAGCGCCGCAAGACCCAATGCGCCGCCCACGGGAGCGACAGCGACCAGCAGGTTGTCGCGGCGTTCATCCAGCAGGGCCTCCTCGGTGACCGTTCCCGGAGTCACGATACGCACTACCCGCCGCTCAACCAGCCCCTTGGACGTCGCCGGATCGCCGATCTGCTCGCAAATGGCGACGGACTCGCCCAGCTTCACCAGCCGTGCTAGATAGCCCTCTGCCGCATGGTAAGGCAGCCCCGCCATCGGAATACGTTCCCCCGCCGACTCCCCGCGCGACGTAAGGGTGATATCCAGCAACTGCGCCGCCTTGCGAGCATCATCGAAGAACAGCTCGTAAAAATCGCCCATCCGGAAAAACACCAGGCGTTCCGGATGCTCCGCCTTGATGCGCAGGTACTGCTGCATCAGGGGCGTGTGTGGGGGAGCTTGCTTGGGTTTTATGGAGTCCAACAGATCTAAATCTATCTGCTACGCATAGCGGTGGTTGATGAACTCGGTCTTCAAGAAAAAGTAGCCGATTTCCATGGCCGTGACACACCATAAATCACAATATTGGCGCATGATAGGACGCATGCCAGACTGCTGTAACAGTTACTGAAGTTCTTAGATGAGAACTGGCCGTCTCGATCCGATTGGTGAATCAGCTCCTGCTCTCAGGATAGTCGCCACCCGAAACAGGGCCTCATTTTGAACTACCCCAGTTCAGTACAATGAAGCGATAGTTGCGCTCAAAACGCTACCCCCCAATTGAAGCTGTAAATTAGAGTCGTGGGCTAGGCGGTTTCGTTTGGCATTTCACACTATTGATCCGGCCCTTAAATGCATCCCTCCGATTCCACCGCGAGCCATTGTTTTAAAAGAGATGTGATGTCATGTCATGTCATGCATTTTTTGGCCGGATCAATAACCGTCCAGTGTGAAAAATTCAAATTGTGGATCGCATTGGATTTGAACCAATGAGCACTGTCTAAAAGTGCTCAGCAAGATAATAACTCATTGATATTATTAACCATATTCCAGAGCTTTCGTTGCAAAGTGTATCACCGTGCATATCAGCGGACAAGATCAAGATGTCCGATATCATGAACAGTTATCTGGGTCTGTTGTCCTTGGGCAAGAGCGACTTTGAGGCCATCGAAGGGGTGCGGCCCGATAGGTATTTTCGGGGGGCGCTGGTCATCGGGAAGATGCCGGGCGGTGTCTGGCAGCGCCAGCAGTTGGGAGTGCACGCGCCGGTGATCCGCGAGTATACGGACCCCTGGAGCGTGGTGCCGATCACGGCCGATGAGGGGTTTGTCACTCTGGATTTTGACACCTTCGTGATGAATAACCGTCGCACGCAGAAGGCATGTGTCGGCCGTACCTATCAGGGCGTGGATGGCCACACGCCGATGTCCGCCTATCTGGGCAACGAAGACTGTTGCGTGGCAGCGCGACTTCGGCCGCATGGTCCGACTCACCGAGCGGACGATCGATATGCACGGTGAGCACCTGCTGTTGGCGACTATACCCTGGAAGACGAGTGAACCAGCCTCAACGACGCACCGGTACAGGTCATCCGCCATTACCAACGGCACGGCACGGATGAGCAATTCCACTCGGAGATCAAGACCGACCTCGACCTGGAACGGTTGCCATCCGGCAAATTCGACGGCAACGATCTCATCCTGCACCTGGGCATGCTGGGTCAGAAAGCCTGCGCCTGATCGACCCACTCGGCCCGCACCGGCGAGTGGGCCCCGGCGCGCCATCCGGCCAAACGCCGAAGGCTCAATACCGTCTTGCAGGAACTCATGTATCGGGCCGCCCAGTTCATTCGTAAGGCCCGACAGCCGTGGCTCGATTTCGGCCGCACCGGATCAATATTCGCGGTCTTCGCCGCCGTCCAGGACGATTGGCTGACCGCAGGTTGCTCGCCATGCTGAGCGACCCGGGGATTCCGAGCCTCCAACAGCACTGCTTCTGTAAGCGGTGGGAAGAACCTTCCCCGAAACGCCGGGAGAACGCAGCCACACGGCTCGGGGTCTTCGCAAAATCGCTTGAATCATGACATCTTGGTCAATTCCGAACCCAACGGAGAGGCAATTTCCATCTCAACGGTTCCAAATTGTTGAAGTCACGCCCCAAGACTCGGGTCGGCGTTTCAACACGGATTTGGGAGCTTGATTTGATATCGGTCATCATTGGGCCAGAGTGTTCTGGCTCCTTCAGATCGCCGTTGTGCCGATCAGTTCTTGTGCTGCGCCACCATCTGGGCCACTGTTGATGTAGAAGTGGGGAAGGAGATGCCCGCCGCGTATTAGGCGGCGGGTAGTGCGGTGCGGTGATGGGCCAGTGCCGAGAGTCCCGGCATCAGACCCTTGCGGATGGTTCAGTCCTTGGAGGGTTTGTCGACGAGGTCCTTGAACTTGCGCATGCTAGAGGTCATTTTCTTCCAGCCGGATAAGGGCTTTTCCTCGGTTTTTGCGGCAGGCGCTGGTGGTTTCGCCGTGGGTTTGGTCTTCGGCTCCGGCGGGGTAGGAACCGTCGCAGCCGGCGTGCTGGCCTGAGCAACCCTGGCCGATTCCGGTCTCGGCGCTGGCGCGGGTGGCGTCGCGCTGGCCGTGACGGGCTCAGCCGCCGCCGCGGGGGCTGCCGACAGCGATTCTAT
>JAJRDJ010000193.1 GCA_028678445.1 Methylococcaceae bacterium | reverse complement strand
TGAAAAGGCGTAGGGGAAGCTGCGGTCTTCCAGGCCGTCGATGAACGAGCTGCCGCCGGATGTCTGGACAATCGGGCACGCGAGTGCCCGTGCGAGAGCTCCCACGTCATCATGGGCGCGCGCCGCAAACACGCCTTGACCCACCAGCAACAGTGGCTGGCGCGCGGTGCGAATGAGCTCGACAGCGGCGGCGATGGATCGCGCGCCGGCGTCCTGATGGACCAGGCGGTACGCTGCGGGTGGTGGCGGTGGCGGCAGTTCGAGCGCACTGTGCATCGAGTCCATCGGGATCTCGATGAAAACCGGTCCCGGCGTTCCGGATAGCGCGCGGCGGAAAGCCTCATGGAAGATATCGTCGGTCTGTTCCGGATACTCGATGATCCCGACATACTTCATCGCCGCCTCGAAGTGCGGCCACTGACGGATCCACGAGATACGCCCCCGACGCACGCGCTGGTCGGCAATGTTCTTGCGCTGCCCCGCAATGAAGATGACTGGCGAATTCTCCTTTGCCGCGCAAATGGCGGCCGGCGCCAGATTGGCCACTCCGGGCCCCTGGTTGCCGACGACGACACCGGGCTTTCCGGTCATCTTCCAATACGCTTCGGCCATGAAACCACCGGCCTGCTCGTGATGAGGCGCAATGACACGCCAGCCGCGTTTTTCGGCCGTGGCAAACATGTGGAAAAAGCTTGGATCCGGAATTCCAAACAGCGTATCGATGCCCTCGGCTTCCATCAGGTGCAGGACGCGCTCATAAACGTTGACCGACATCTCGTCACTCCAGTCTTTCAGAGGACCGGGCCCGGCAGGATTGCCCGTGTCTGGGTCAGGCAGCTGCCGAAACTGTGGAAGCCGGTCGCATGCAGGCCGCCGGTTCCGCCACAACAGACGACGTATACATCCTTCGGTTCGGTCGCCAGATAAACCCGTCCGTTGATTACCCGGTTCTGATTCTCGAGCTGTGCGCGGTGCTTCGGTGTCAGGTAGTTTGCCTCGAGGCTGGAGAAGTTCCAGATCATCTCCTGGACATCCTCCAGGGCGGGCACATCGCGATGGATGATCTGCGCCCACACCGGATTCACGGCGACCATGATCTCGGCATAGGGCATGGCGGGCGAGAAACCATTGGCAGCGGGATAGCCGAGTGATTTGCCGATCATTTCCAGGAATTCGGGGCCGCTCTGGGATGTCGTATCCAGAATGTTCATGGTGCCCATGGTGCCGTAAACCGTCACCGCGTCGCCCTTTACGCCGCGGCGCTCGGCAAGCGGTGCCCAGGGCGAGCGCTCTTCCCATTCGCCGAACAGGATTCCCGCGACGCGTCCCGGCGTACCAAAGGTGGTTTGCGAGGTCACGTTGACCTCTTGTCCGGCCACGTTCTTGATGACCAGGCGAATGGCCCGGCCAATGGCAAGGGCAGTGGTTGGCGCGCCGCCAAGACAGCCGTGCCTGCAGGGAATATTCAGCGTGTCGCGGATGGGACCGTTGACGAGCGTCAGCGGTACGACGGGAGCCGTGGTTGCATTCAGGCCGAACAATTCGAAATCGGAGGCGGCCATCGCTTCCAGTGCCGCAATGATCAATGGCAGGGACTCTGGCGCCGCGCCTGCCATCACCGCATTGATCGCGATTTTCTCCACCGTGCAGTCTGCGTTCACGGGTGGCAGCGAACAGATCACTTCATCGGCATAGCGGTTGTTCCTGGCCAGAAAGGCGCGCACGCGGGCTTCGGTCGGTGGAATGACGGGCAGGCCGTCTCCCCAGCCCTTTTCCATCGCAAAGCGCGTGAACTCCATGACATCGTCGGCTTCGGCTTCGTGACGCTGGCTCGACAACCAGTCGAGCTCGCAGCCTTGCGGGCCGCAATCGCGAAGATTGACCACCTTCTGTTGGCTGCTGCTGCCAGCACCCGGCTTTATGGCTCTGCTCATCCTGCGGCCTCCATGAGTGTGGTCAACTGCGCGCCCATGGTCCGCAACATTCCGGACAGGTGGTCATACGCCACGGGATCGACTTCTTCCTTCAGCTTTTCGTTCAACGGGTAAGGCAACACATGGATGCGCAGGCCGGAGCGGCCGCCGCGCCGCGCAAGATTGCGACCCAACTCCTCGAATACCTCGGTGCAGACTGCAGTGGTCGGCAATCCCTTGTCTGCGGCGGCCAGCGCATCGCGAATGGTCCAGCCGGTACAGGATCCGCAGTTGCCGAGTCCGACCACGGCGATGTCGATGGCGTTCAGGAATTCGTCCAGCTCCCTGGCCATACGGTCGCCCTCGGCACCCGTGCGGCCCTGGTTCGAACGCCAGAACTTCACCGTTGCGCCAGCCCTGCGGAACTCCTCCGCCCAGATTTCTGCAATCCAGTCCCACGCCCGCCAGATCTCGTCCAGGCGGAAACCGACGGTCTTCCCTGCCAGCGAGCCCGCATCGGGACCTGGCGAGACGATGTCGTCCGCGCGCACCGCGGTCGGGTCCAGTACTTTGCCTGTAGTCATCTTGTGCTCCTTCGCAGGTTGCCTCTGCGACACGGCTGGGCCAGTCAGGCCGATTGTTGACATGAATCACAACGTCGCAGCTTGACACTTAGTCCACTATTCTGGACTATGTGTTTCAGCATAGTGGACATATTCGGATATACGGTTCATGCTTGTCAAACCCATTGCCAACCTGTTCAGCCTTATGGACTTCTTCGTCCGCGCCAAACGTCCGCTGTCGGTGCGCGATATCGTCGCGGAGTTTTCCTGGCCCCGGTCCAGCGTGTTCAACTTGGTTTCGACAATGGTGGAGTACGGCTACCTCCATCAGCCGGTGCCACGGGGCGGCTATTACCCCACCACCCGGTGGATGGAACTGGCGCGGGATCTCTCCGAATCGCAACCTTTACCGGAATCGGTGCACAAGCTGCTTGTCGAACTGGCGAGCCGGACCGGTGAGACGCTGTTCCTCGCCGCGCCCGAGGGAACCAGCGCCGTATTTCTGGATGTTGTCGAGTCCTCGGCAGACATCCGCTTCATTGCCAACGTCGGCCAACGGCTTCCCATACACGTGACGGCTGCGGGCAGGGCCATTCTGGCGCAGTACTCGCCCTCTGAACGCGCGGCAACGCTCAAGCGAATCAAGTATCAGTCCTACGAGAAGGACACCTTCATGACGCCCGAGTCCGTGGAGCTGGATGTGCAAAAAAGCGCCCGGGATGGCTGGTATGTGAATCTGGGCATCTACGCACCCGGTGTAGCCGGGATTGCAGTGCCCTTTCCGTTTCGCGGGCGCCGCAATGCCATCGCATTGGGCGGCCCCGTTTCACGCATCGAGAAACGTGTTGATGCCATTGGAAGGCTGTTGCGCGCAGCGATCGATCGCTTCCTGAAAGACAACGAATGAAGGCTGAAGCCGGTCGGGGATTCACCGCCGAATGGATAGCCGCAACGAGCCCACCCGAGAATCGAATGTTGGAGGACAGACAAATGATAGATATTCCTGTAGAGCCAATCTCGTCCAGTCTGGGTTCCCGTGTACTGGTGTCGGCCGAACACCTGCTCGACGAGGGCATACCGGAAACGTGCTTGAGTCTTTTGAACGAGCGCGGAGTACTGGTGTTTCCGCAGATCTCTGTCAGTGATGAAGTCCAGATAGCGTTCAGTAACCGGCTGGGAAAGATGCAGAGTTCCCGGCTTCGCTCGAAAGCGGATACCACGGCTGACAGGATGGGCATCTATCCGGTAACCCTGGATCCCGATCGTGCCAAGTTCCTCGATTACATCCATTCCAACGAACACTGGCACATGGACGGAACGACATACGACATCCCGCCCAAGGCGACCAGCCTGAAGTGCGAGGTACCCCCTGCCAGCGGGGGCGACACGGAGTTCGCGAATCTGTTTGCCGCTTACGACGACCTTCCCGCCTCCAGAAAATCGGAACTGGAAAATCTGCGTGTCGTTCACAGCGCAGCGACGGCCAATTTGAGATTCTTCAGGAATCCCTCGGTTCTGGATCTGCAGCGTTGGCTCAAGGATGGCCCGCCGCATGAACAACCGCTGGTGTGGCAGCAGGCAAGTGGCCGCAGATCCCTGGTCATCGGCTCGACGGCTGATCATATTGTCGGCATGGATCTGGAGACGGGGAGAGCGTTGCTCGATGAGCTTCTCGCATGGTGCACGCAACCTCGATATTGCTACCGGCACACGTGGCAAAAGGGCGATATGGTTATCTGGAACAACCCGGCACTGTTGCACAGGGCTCACCACTACACCGTGGATTCAGGGCGCCTGATGCACCGCACCACCATCATGGGTTCCGAAGCGTTTGCATGAACGGGTCAGCCGGAGCTGGCCGTCTCACGCCAGTGAAAATATCAGTATCTGAAAACAGGGAATTGCCATGACAGGTTTGACCAACAAGGTTGCTGTAGTGACTGGCGGCGCTGCGGGTATCGGCGCTGCAGTTTGTCGCTTTCTCGCCCGCGACGGCGCGGACATAGCCATCTGGGACTGGAATACGGATGCGGCTCGAGGCCTGGTGGAGGAGATTGCCGCGATGGGCCGCAAGGTCGTGGTCTGCAAAGTCGATGTGTCCAGGAGGAACGACATCGAGTCTGCCCTGACAACCGTGCACGACACGCTCGGCCCCGTCGGCATCCTGGTCAACAACGCCGCCATTTCTCCTGAAAAGGATTTCGTGGATATCACACTGGAGGACTGGGACAGGGTGTTCGATATCAACATGAAAGGCCTGTTCATGTGCACCCAGGCTGTCATCAACGACATGATCTCGGCCAGATGGGGACGGATCATCAATATCTCGTCCTCGAGTGCGCAGTCCGGCGCCAGGCGCATGGTGCATTACGCGGCCAGCAAAGGTGGCGTTATCGCCTTCACCAAGTCGCTGGCACAGGAAGTAGGCGCGCTGGGGATTACCGTGAACAACATTCCGCCCAGCACTGTTTACACGGACGGACTCAAATCGGTCGAAGCGCGTCTCCAGGGTGGGATAGAGGGCTACGTGAACAGCACGATACCCGTCAAACGCGTGGGACAGCCCGAAGATATCGCTAACGCCGTCGCTTTTCTGGCGTCTGAAGCGTCTGGATACATCACCGGGCTGACGCTGAGTGTCAACGGTGGCAGGTACATGCAGTGAGCTGACAGC
>JAJRDJ010000192.1 GCA_028678445.1 Methylococcaceae bacterium | reverse complement strand
TTGCACCATGGCCGGCCAGCCGGTGGCGAGAATAAGGTCAATCTTCGGGTGCTGCATCAGGGCTTGCGACAAGGCCAATGAGGGATGGGCAATCCAGCCGATAATGTTTTCTGGGGCGCCGGCTTCCACGGCGGCCTTGAGTACGATACGCGCGGCCTCGACGATGCATTTCTTGGCCCGGGGATGGGGTGAAAAGATAATACCATTGCGGGTTTTCAGGGCCAGCAAAGCCTTGAAAATGGCTGTCGAGGTCGGGTTGGTCACCGGGACTATGCCCGCCAACAAGCCGATCGGCTCGGCTACGGTCTGAATGCCGTAGGATTTATTTTCCGAGATGACGCCGCAGGTCGGTAAGGATTTATATTTGTTGTATATATATTCTGAGGCAAAATGATTCTTGATGACCTTGTCTTCGATAATACCCATGCCGGTTTCTTTGACGGCCAGTTGGGCTAATTGAATGCGAAGGTCATTGGCGGCCAGAGCGGCCTTTTTGAAAATATGATCGACGTCCTTTTGGGAATAGCGGCTGTAGATCTGCTGGGCGGCTCTGACCTTATCGATCAGCAATTCCAGATGATGGGTATCCTTCTCATGAGTATCCTTGCTAGTCATTGTCGTACTCCGGACGGGGGTTGCGGTTTCTGCATAAACATCTGGCCAAAGCGCTGTAACGGCGGCCATAACCCGAATCAGGGAAGCCGTTAGGGGAGTTATTCCCTGGGTGGGCACTGCACATTCTTACTGGGAGCTGGCTAACAGTTAAGCTTTTAACCTGCGCCACTTCCAAGCATAGATTAGGGGTCCAGCCCGATGGGGACAATGGGGAAATAGCCCCACCGATATAGGGGGATTACCGTATGCGAAGCTTTGAGTGAGGTCAATGCTGACCGTGCTGGACCATGCCGTGGATTAGTTCGGCCAGCGAACGGACGTGCATTTTCTGAATGATATGCTCGCGATGCTTCTCCAGCGTCCGCGCGCTAATGCCAAGCTCGGAGGCAATGACTTTGTTGGGAACCCCGTCCACAATCCGTCCCAGGACTTCTCGCTCCCGGGGAGTCAGGGTCGCCAGCGCGGTGAGGAACTGGCGTTTGGCTACGGCCTTGGCGCGCATCTCCCGATCAAACGCGAAGGCTTTGTAAACGGCATCGAGCAGCACCTGATGATTAGGCGGTTTTTCGATGAAATCCAGCACGCCAGCCTTCAGTGCCCGCAATACCATCGGAATGTCGCCATGGGCAGTCAATAAAATGACCGGGTGATGCTCGTCGCTGTTTTTCAGAACTTCCAGTAACTGCATGCCACCCATGCCAGGCATGCGCACATCCAGAAGCAAACACCCGGGGGCGGACGTGCATCCAGTTGCCAGGTATTGTTCGGCGGAAGCGAAGAGTTCGACCGTCAGCCCTGCCGCTGCGAATAAACGCTGTAGGGCGAGGCGAATATCGTGGTCGTCATCAACGATAAACACCTTGGGCGCAGCGGTCATCCTCCCTCCATAACCGGCAAAGTTACCTCGAAGCAGGCGCCCTGTCCGGGGACTGAATGGGCCTGAATAGTCCCGCCGTGCCTTTCGGTGATGGACCGGCATAGTGGCAAACCCAAACCAATCCCATTCGCCTTGTTGGTCACGAACGGCGCGAACAGCCGGTTCATGATCTCCTCCGTGATGCCTGGCCCATTATCGATGACGTGGATGACGATGGCCGCGCCGTGTTTGCCAGACGCGACTCGCACCGTCAATCCCCGGCGGTGCTCCGTGACTGCCTGCAGCGCGTCGATGGCATTCAGCATCAGGTTCAACAATAACTGCTGCAGCTGGATGCGTTGCCCCCTGACCAGTGGCAAGTCCGGCGTTAACTCCATCTTAAGCTCGATGTTCTGACGGCCGAGTTCGCCGCCAAGTATAAATAATCCTATTTCCCTCTGTTGGCCGTCGAAAAATTGCCGCAAACTGATGACTGTTGCGGGTTTGGGGCAGAAGAGGAGGCTCACCCAATGGGTGAATTGGAATTTGAGCAAAACGCGTTGGTGAAAGCGGTTGAACACGCCCTTCTCGAACCGGGTCGAGAAGCGGGCGAATTACGGCTGAGTACGCCCGGCGGCCGGTTTCAGGTGCGCTGGGATGAGGGCGGGAGCGCCACGGCGTTGGGGCAGTTGGCTTTTTTTGCGGAGTTCCTTGAAGTTTCAGGGCTATTCGAACGCTGGGTAGAGGGCTGTCCGCTGGCCTACACGAGCCCCAACGCTCCGGCGGTGACGGATGTACTGGGCACCTGGCTGCTGTCAATCCTGGACGGACAATGGCGTTATGCCCATCTCACCGGTCTCCGGGGCGACGCTGTCGCCCCGGCGATTCTCGCCATGCACAAGATCCTCAGTGACGAGAGCCTGCGGCGGGGGCTGAGCGCTGTGGCACCGAACCAGCCGCCACGCTGCCCTGAAGCCGAACGGGTCCGACGCACCGCCCAGTTGGCCAAGCGCACGGTCTGGATGGACCCGGCCCTGACCGAGAGTGTGGGGGAAGCGCTCAAGACCCCGTGGATTATGGACGGCGACACCACCGTCAAACCGCTCTATGGTCGCCAGGACGGCGCCGCGGTGAGCTACAATCCCAAAAAGCCCGGCCGTCCCAGCCATGTGGTGCCTACCTACTGGATCGGCAACGTGCGTTTGGTGCTGGACGCCGAGGTCCAGAACGGCAAAGCGCATGCCGCGAAGCACAGTCTGCCCCGGCGGTGCGCCCTGTTGGCGGGGCTGCCTCCGGAACAACGGCCGGCCTGGGTGCGGGGCGACATCGCCTTCGGCAACGCAGGGGTCATGGCGGAGATGGAGACCCTCGGGCAAGCGTATCTGTTCAAACGGCGCCAGACCTCCGGCGTCAAACGCCTGATCGAGCGGCCGTGGTCGCGGCGCGACTGGCAGGCGGTCAGTCAGGGCTTTGACGCGGTCGAAGCCACGCTGCAACTGTCGGGTTGGAGTCGTGCGCGACGCGTCGTGGTGCGGC
>JAJRDJ010000191.1 GCA_028678445.1 Methylococcaceae bacterium | reverse complement strand
GGCCGCTGTATTCAAGCACCATGGCCTCATGAATCATGGTCAGTTCGAGGTGGGTGGCGGGATTGTCGATGGGCACCCGGCCGGTTTCCGCGACGGCCACCAGCACCATGCCGGCCAGGGCAAAGGCATAGGATGGGCGCAGGACAAAGCCGCTATCGAGGACATAATCAATGGCATTGGCGAGGTTGGTGGTGTTCGCGCTCATCGCCAGGGTAAATACCGCCATGAGCATCGCGGGTTCGGCCAATGAGGCGATGGTGGCCTCCCTGGATGAGCCCATGCCGCCGAAGGCCGTGCCGATATCCATGCCGGCCAGCACCAGAAAGAATCGCCCCAGGGCGAGGATGCCGACCAGCGCGATGACATCGGCAATGGAGGCCGTGGGCAGATGCACGACCATGAAGGGCACCATAGCCACCGCCAGCAGTGCGGCGGCGAAGACGATGTGAGGCGTGACCTCGAACAGCCAGGAAGCCTTTTCAGGGAGGACAGGCGTTTTGCGAAACAGTTTGGCCAGGTTGCGATAGGGTTGGAGCATGGAAGGCCCGCGCCGGTTTTGGAGGCGGCATTTGACCCATTTCAGCCAGCCCGCCAGCAGCGGGGCAAGTCCAATAAAGAGCAAGGATGCGAGGCAGGCAAGTAACCAGTTCATCCGCTGATGATCCCCAGGAGCAATAGAAGGGTAAGGAACGAATAGGTGAGGTAGGTGCGGATGCTGCCGGTTTGTATACGGGTGACCCGGCGAGCGGTCTGTTCGACCAGGTGACCCAGCGGCGCGTAAAGAAAATGCCAGGAGCGGTCGGCGACCTCCAGGTGATAGACGATGGGGATGTCCTTGAAGGTGCCGGTCTCTCTGCCCTTGAGCTTCTCCCGCAGTTCCCACACCGGCGCGAAGATGCGGCGGATCGGCTGGCTAAAGGCCGCCGAAGTGTACTGCATGCGCGCATTCAGTCCGCCGAACCCGCAATCCCACGCCGGCCCACGCCGGGGCGGCTGATGGTTCATGCCGAATGTGAACCCGCGAACGGTTAGCCAGGCAAGGCTCAGTCCCAACAGCAGGAAGGGGGCTGAAAAGGAGGCTTCTCTAACGGTTCCAGGGGACAGCCATAGCCAGCCATCGGCGGCCGAGCCGGGCAGTGTGGTGCCCAGCAGCATCAGGGTGATCGGTGCCAGGGCGCGGATAATCAGCGTGGGGATGACGCCGAGCGCCACACACAGCACGGCCAGCAGTGCGGGTCCCGCCAGCATGCCGAAATGCGTCACTTCACGGGCATGCGCGGCGTGATGCCGGCGCGGCAGGCCGAGAAAGCCGATGCCGAAATACTTGATGAACGTGGCTGCCGCGATCGCGCCCGTGAAGGCGAGGGCCGCCGCCGCAACCGGGATCATGCTGCGCAGCACACCGCTTTCCAGTGAGGAGGCGTGCAGTGCCGCCTGGAAGGTGAGCCATTCCGACACAAACCCGTTGAGCGGGGGCAGGGCGGAAATGGCGACGCAGCCCAGCAAGGTTAGCGCCGCTGTTTTCGGCATGCGCCGTATCAGCCCCCCGAGATGGTCGAGACTGGTTTCGTGAGTCTGGTGAAGGACGGAACCGGCGGTCAGGAATAGGAGATTCTTGAATACCGAGTGGTTGAGGACATGATAAAGCGCCGCCAATAAACCAAGGCTGGCCAATTCGCCATGACCCGTGCCCATGAAGATCATCGACAGGCCGATGCCCATCGCGATGATACCCATGTTCTCGATGGAGCTATAGGCCAGCAAGCGTTTGATTTCGTGTTGCTGAAAGGCATACAACACCCCTAGCACCGCCGAGGCCGTGCCGGAGACGAGGACCATCATGCCCCATTGCCAGTGTACGTCGCCCAAGAGGTCGAAAGCGAAGCGGAGCAGCCCGTATATCGCCACTTTCAGCATCACGCCGCTCATCAGCGCCGAAATATGGGAAGGCGCTACCGGATGCGCTTCCGGTAGCCAGGCATGACCGGGTACCAGCCCGGCTTTCATGCCGAAACCGAGCAGGGCCAGCAGGAAAGCGGTGGTGCCCCAGAAGTGGGAAAGCGGGGTATTCCGGAAGCCATCGAAGCCAAAGCCATGAGAAAATGAGGCGAGTACCCCGAACGCCAGGATAATGGCGATGGCGCCGATGACGGCCATCAGCAGGTAGAGAAACGCCGCGCGCCGGTTGTCCGCGTGTTCGTGCTGAAAAGCCACGAGGAAATAGCTGGAAACCGACATGAGTTCCCAGGCCATGACGAAGAAAAAGGCATCGTCCGCCAGCAGCACCAATTCCATGCCGGCGATGAATAACCCGGTACAGAGTCCCAACAGCCACATCGGGTGCTGGTTGCTGCGGTATTCAAGCACGTAGCCGGGGCCATAGAAGCTGACGGCAATGACCCCGATGCCGATGGTGGCGAGAAAGAAACCCGAAAGCGCATCCATGCGGACTTGCCAGTGCATCCAGGGTAGGCCGAGGGGGAGTTGATCATGAAAGATTTCCGGACCCAGTAAGGTCAGCATGCCTCCGATCAGGGCTGCAGCGCCGGAAAGCGTCAGGAGGCTGAAGATGGACCGCTGCGACCATGATCCGGATTTTCGCCTGGTTAGAGCGATGTGTGAGCTGCGTCTGCTCGCGGAGTACACCTCGGCGAGCAAGGCGATCGCGCCTGAACCTAGTGCGAGCAAGACGGATAAATAGGCCAGTGTTAGAGGCATGATGGGATGAAGTCCTGTCAATGGTGGGATCCTTGGCCCGTTGATGCTGCCGCCAGTTGCCTGTCTGGCGCGGGTAGGGACGGCAAAATACCGCGATTAGAATGATCTTAAGCGATTTCCGTGCCAAAGCGGGGCGTTCAAGCCAAGTGCCTGTTCCTGGGTGCTTACCGTTCATGGCCGGCGGCAGATTCCGTTCGCTATGGTTGAATCCGACCGGTACTGGCGGTGAATTTGAGCCGAATCCACAAGAAAGATACGTTGGTTGGGTGTGGTTGTGCGTCTTGACAGGCAGGCTCGCCTGATCGGTCGAAAAGGGTGCGCCGGTAGGTGATTGGAGTGGTGGAAGCCGCCACGGGTGATCCATGGCGGTTCCTAAGAATGGGAGGAGTCAGCCGATAAGCCGGGTTCTGTCGTGGACAGCCATTCATCTGGGACACGCTTCACAGCGCGCCTCTTGCGACCTACCCGGGAGCCGTGCGGACCACACGTACGCGGTCGGGCCGCGTTGCCCCCCTATTTGGTCTTGCTCCGGGCGGGGTTTACCCTGCCGCTACCGTTACCGGCGGCGCGGTGCGCTCTTACCGCACCATTTCACCCTTACCACACCGGCCGTAGCCGGTGGGGCGGTATATTTTCTGTGGCACTTTCCGTGGGCTCGCGCCCCCCAGGCGTTACCTGGCGCCCTGTCCTGTGGAGCCCGGACTTTCCTCCACCCCGATCCAGGACCGGGACAGCGACTGTCTGGCCGACTCCGACACCCAGTCTATGGGAGTTGGCCGTGCCTGGCTACCGGGGATTATCTGTCTGACCGGCGGTTGCTGGCGCGTTCCACCGCTCAGTCCGGGATCTTTGGAGCTGGATGATCAGGGCTGAGCGAGAGAATCTGTTTCGTTGAGGGCGCGGGTCTTTTGTGATTTAATTGCGGCGTTTTTTGCTGGGAAGAAGGCAGGTGCGTTTCACCGGGTCAGGGATGATGGACTTCATGGTGGAGCTCTCCGGTCACTGCGCGCTACATTCTTTAGGGTAGTGCGAGTTGAGATTTCACAATATTAACTGCCCCGGTTGCTCCCATGCAGGAGCCGCAGCGCCGGGTAAACCCTAGTTTGTGCGTTCCACGGGCTCACTTATGCTAATCAACACAAAAAAAGGTCTGGACTTGCCGATTACGGGGGAGCCAGAACAAGTTATTTACAATAACGCGGGTGCCGTCAGGTCGGTCGCGTTGCTCGGACCCGATTATGTCGGTCTCAAACCTTCCTTGAAGGTGGCGGAGGGCGATAAGGTCAAGTTGGGTGACGTGCTTATCGCTGACAAGCAGTACCCGGACGTCGTCTACACGTCGCCGGGCGCCGGTGTGGTGAAAGCCATCAATCGCGGTGATCGTCGGGTGCTCAACTCCGTGGTGATTGAGTTGAGCGGCAACGACGCCGTGAAGTTCAAGTCTTACGCCCCTGCGAAACTGGCTGACCTGACTGTTGAGCAAGTCCGGGAAAACCTGTTGTCCTCGGGTCTCTGGACCACGCTGAGGACCCGACCCTATAGTCGCGTTCCCGATCCTGCTTCCACCCCTCGTTCCATCTTCGTCACGGCCATCGATACCAGTCCGCTGGCTGCCCGGCCCGAGGTGGTGATTGCCGATCGTTCAGCGGACTTCCAGAATGGGCTGATCGTTATTTCGAAACTGACCGAGGGGCGGGTTTTCCTCTGCAAGGCGCCGGGAGCCGATATCAAAACCCCAACCTTGTCCCAGCTTGAAGTGGCCGAGTTTGATGGACCGCATCCGGCGGGTCTCGTCGGGACGCATATCCATTATCTTGATCCGGTCGGACCGAGCAAGACTGTCTGGTATCTGGATTATCAGGCAGTCATTGCCATCGGTAGCCTGTTCACTTCCGGCAAGCTGAATGTCGAGCGTGTCGTGTCGCTTGCAGGTTCCCTGGTCAGTCACCCGCGCTTGGTGAAAACCCGCGTGGGTGCCAATTTGAGCGATCTCGTGAAAGGTCAACTGAAAGCCGGTAAGGAGCCGCGGGTAATTTCCGGGTCCGTTCTGCACGGGCGTCAGGCGGAAGGCTGGTCCGATTACCTCGGGCAGTTCAATAGCCAGGTCTCCGTTATCGCCGAGAACCGCGAGCGTGAGTTCATGGGTTGGGTGGTGCCGACGGGCAGCAAATATTCCTTCCTGAATGTGCTGCTCAGTAGTCTGCCGAAAGAGCGAGGGCGCAAGTTCGCTTTCTCGACGACCAAGTTCGGTAGTCCGCGCGCCATTGTGCCCGTGGGTGTTTTCGAGGACGTGGTCCCCCTGGATATCCTTCCAACCCAGTTGCTGCGATATCTGATCGTGGGTGATACGGATATGGCCCAGGCGCTGGGCGCACTGGAACTGGACGAGGAAGATTTGTCCTTGTGTACCTTTGTTGACCCGGGCAAGCATGACTTTGGCCCGGTGCTGAGAAAAAATCTTACCCAAATCGAGAAGGAGGGCTAATGTCCCGCACCCGCCAATTTTTGGACAAAATCCACCCGCACTTCGTCAAGGGCGGGAGGTTTGAAGCGCTGTATCCCGTCTACGAGATGGTGGACACCTTCCTGTATAGCCCTCCCGATGTGACCAGCGGCGCGACACATGTCCGCGATGCGGTCGATCTGAAACGGGTCATGACCTATGTCTGGATAGCCGCGCTGCCATGTATGCTGATGGCGCTATTCAATACGGGATATCAGGCGAATGCCGCCATGCAGACACTGGGTCTCAATGAGGTTCCGGGTTGGCGTGGCTGGATTGTCAATCTGTTCGGTCACAATCCCTGGAACCCTTTATCGGATCTGGTTCACGGCGCTATGTACTTTCTCCCGGTCTATATCGTGACGCTGGTGGCGGGCGGCCTATGGGAGGTGCTCTTCTCCGTGGTGCGGAAGCACGATGTCAACGAAGGGTTCTTTGTTTCGTCCATCCTGTTCGCCCTGACGCTGCCGCCGAGCATCCCGCTGTGGCAGGTGGCCCTCGGCATTTCATTCGGCGTAGTGATCGGCAAGGAAATCTTTGGCGGCACCGGAAAGAACTTCCTCAATCCCGCGTTGACCGGTCGTGCTTTTCTGT
>JAJRDJ010000190.1 GCA_028678445.1 Methylococcaceae bacterium | reverse complement strand
GTCTGCAATGAATAATGGCTAATGCGTTCCGGAGCTTTTTCAGCTGGCCAGCCCCGGCGATGGTCGTGGATACAAGGTTATTCATGGATACCGATGGTATTGATGGCGCCCACCGTGTCTGCCGCGACGTGCGGAACTCATATCGCCCCGGCTGGCGCGGTACAAGGCATGCTGCATGCTATCGCAAAAGGTGACGGTGTCTGTGAAAACACTGACCTATCCTGGGAAGTGCCTCCCCGCTGATGGCAGGCTCGCACTTGACCCACCGCGGGAAAATACCATTCTATCCGCAATCTGAGAACCACCCGAGTCAAACCGTGCGCTTGAATGGGTCTCTCTTGAGCACACCATAGAGAGCCCCCCTGGGTTTACTGGTGTGAAGGCACCGAAATAGACCGCGTACCCACCACAGGGCTGAGTTGGATGCGCGGTCCTGACTGGCGTTGATCTACTGGCAAGCTTCGCAGGTGGGGTCGTCTATGGAGCAGGTCTTGGCTGCGGATTCAATGCGGATATCCGATGACAGCACCGGCATGGACTCCAGGGACAGACCCGTGCTGGCCTCATTTTTTACCGCGTTGAGCTTGCCATCGAAGGCCGTGCTTTTTTCAACATGGGTGGCACCCATCGTACGGAGATAATAGGTCGTCTTGAGCCCCCTTACCCAGGCGAACTTGTAAAGATTGTCCAGCTTCTTGCCGGATGGCTCGGCCAGATAGAGGTTCAGCGACTGCGCCTGGTCGATCCATTTCTGACGCCGGGACGCCGCTTCGATCAGCCAGCGGGCGTCCAGCTCGAAGGCCGTGGCATAACGCTGCTTGATGGCTTCTGGCACCCGCTCGATCTTCTGCAGACTGCCGTCGTAATACTTGAGGTCATTGATCATGACCGCATCCCAGAGACCCTGCGCCTTCAACTCCCTGACCAGATACGGGTTCACGACCGTGAACTCGCCCGAGAGATTCGATTTGACGAAAAGATTCTGGTAGGTCGGCTCGATCGACTGCGACACCCCGCAGATGTTGGAGATGGTCGCGGTCGGTGCAATCGCCAAGGTGTTGCTGTTGCGCATGCCGACGGTCTTGACCCGCTCGCGGAGGCTGTCCCAGTCCAGGGACATTGAGCGGTCCTGCTGTAGATAACCGCCCCGCTCCTCTTCGACCATCGCCACGGAGTCGATCGGCAGAATGCCCTGACTCCACAAAGAGCCCGGATAACTGGAATAAACGCCCCGTTCCTCGGCCAGGTCAGTTGAGGCGCCAATCGCGTAATAGCTGACCATCTCCATGCTCCGGTCGGCAAAAGCCACGGCGGCTTCCGAAGCATACGTAATCCCCAGTTTGTAGAGCGCATCCTGGAAGCCCATGATACCCATACCCACCGGACGATGACGGAGATTCGATCGGCGCGCCTGCGGCACGCTGTAGTAGTTGATATCGATGACGTTATCAAGCATCCGCATGGCCGTGGAGATAGTCCTTTGCAGCTTGGCCTCATCGAGGATGCCATCGTCAGAGATATGCGCGGCCAGATTGACGGAACCCAGGTTGCACACGGCGATTTCACCGTCATTAGTGTGCAGGGTGATTTCTGTACAAAGATTGGAGCTGTGCACCATACCCGCGTGGCGGTTGGTATAGCGGATGTTGCAGGGGTCCTTGAAAGTGATCCAGGGATGGCCGGTTTCGAAGAGCATGGACAGCATCTTCCGCCAGAGCTGGCTGGCCGGCAGGCGTTTGAACAGGGTGATTTCACCCCGGCCGGCCTTGGCCTCGTATTCCACATAGCGCTTCTCGAATGCCGCGCCGGTCAGGTCATGCAAATCCGGCGTGTCGCTGGGGCTGAACAGCGTCCAGTCCTGATCCTCTGCGACACGCTTCATGAAGAGATCGGGCACC
Source organism: Methylococcaceae bacterium (assembly GCA_028678445.1). Taxonomy (GTDB): domain Bacteria; phylum Pseudomonadota; class Gammaproteobacteria; order Methylococcales; family Methylococcaceae; genus UBA6136. Next base: position 2,924 of record JAJRDJ010000190.1, on the reverse strand, counting down.
CAGTTGGCGGTATTCATGTCATGGGTGCGGCGGCGATCGTCGCCGGTGTTCTTGCGCAACTCCAAAAATTCCTCGATATCGATATGCCAGGTTTCGAGATAGGCGCAGACCGCGCCCAGCCGCTTGCCACCCTGATTGACGGCTACCGCCGTATCGTTAGCCACCTTCAGGAACGGCACCACACCCTGGGATTTGCCGTTGGTGCCCTTGATATGTGCGCCGAGACCCCGAACGCGTGTCCAGTCGTTACCCAATCCCCCCGCATATTTGGAGAGCAGCGCGTTGTCCTTGATGGCACCGTAAATGCCGTCCAGCTCATCCGGAACCGTGGTGAGATAGCAAGAGGACAGCTGCGGGCGGAGCGCACCCGAGTTGAAGAGCGTGGGGGTGGAACTCATGAAATCGAAAGAGGACAGCAGATTGTAAAACTCGATCGCCCTGCCCTCGCGGTCGATTTCATTCATGGCCAGCCCCATGGCAACACGCATGAAGAACGCCTGCGGCAATTCGAAACGAACCCCGTTACTGTGAAGGAAATAGCGGTCGTACAGCGTTTGCAGGCCGAGATAGTTGAAATCGAGATCACGCTCGGGCTTGAGCGCCGCGCCCAGCCGGTGGAGATCATAGCGGGTCAGTTCGCTGGACAGCAGTTCCAATTCCGCCCCGCGCTTGATGAAACCGGTGAAATACTCGTTGTAGCGTTCCTGCATATCAGCCTGGGTGGCTTCACTGCCGCCCTGGCCCAAAAATCCCAGCGCTTCCAGACGCAGGCTGTCCAGCAACAACCGGGCAGTGACATAGGAATAATTCGGTTCCTGTTCGATGCGGGTGCGCGCGGCCATGAGCAGGGCCGCCGCGACATCCTTCTCGGGCACGCCGTCAAACAGATTGCGGCGGGTTTCTTCGAGTATCCAGGCGCCGTCGACATCGGCCAACCCCCGGCAGGCTTCATCGACCACGTGCTGCAGCCGGGCCATGTTCAGAGCTCGCTGACTGCCATCGGCCAAGGTCACCCGGATGTCGTCCGGAAGCACTTCCCGCGGTGATTCCTGGGCCGATTTTGCGGCGCGAAGACGAGCCCGCTCGGCGCGATACAGTACATAGGTACGGGCGATCTTGTGATGCTCGCAACGCATCAGCGCCAGCTCGACCTGATCCTGTACATCCTCGATATGCACGGTGCCACCCGAGGGCAGCCGGCGGAACAGGGCCTTCACCACCTGATCCGTCAGTTCCTCGACAACCTCATGAATGCGGCGGCTGGCAGCGGCGTTACTGCCTTCAACCGCCAGGAAGGCCTTGGTGATCGCCACGCTGATCTTGCTGGCATCAAAGCTACTCACCTTGCCATTACGGCGGATGACCCGCATTTCGCCAGGCGCATTCAGACGTAATTCGACAGCGGCATTAGGCCCGGCCAGTGGTGGTACGGGGGTAGGGGAAGACTGGAGCGGGGATTCGGATTCCATGGACGGGCACCTCGGGTAGTCTGGATTACGACAAAAAGGGACTGCCACTATAAAATGTGTTCAAAAGCTTCGTCAAGCACTACATAGTGTGGTTTGATAACATCCATTCCGCATGGAGCCGAGGTTCCTCAGCCGTCAGAAGTGCCATGCTCCGAGTGATTTACCCGCGCTTTGTTGTACCATGCAATGCATCAGGCTCAGACCTGGGCCCACTAATAACAACGAAAAAGGGATCACTCAAGGCCATGGAAAACATACTGGAATGGATCAGCGATTGGACCAAGCGGCTGCTGCCCAATCCCCAGGCGGTGTCTTTCGCCATTTTCCTGATCGTTCTGTTCCTGCTGATCATCAGCCTTGGGGACATGCTCATGCCAGTCTTTGCCGCCGGCGTTATCGCGTATCTGCTCGACGGCATCGTCATGCTGGGGGTCAGGCGGCGGGTGCCACGGGTCATCGCCGTCATCATCGTCTACCTGTTGTTCCTGGCCTCGCTGGCTTTCCTGCTGATCGCCCTGTTGCCCTCCCTCTACCAGCAGACCATGCAGCTCATTCAGCAACTGCCCGGCTGGGTGACCCGGGGCCAGATTCTGGTGCTGGAATTGCCCGCACGGTACCCCGATCTCCTCACGGAGGAGCAACTATTGGAGATCATGGCTACACTCCGGCGCGAGCTCCTGACCTGGGGGCAATCCATGCTGACCTACTCCTACTCCTCCCTGGTCAGCATCATCACGATCATCGTCTACCTGATTCTGCTGCCCTTACTGGTGTTCTTCTTCCTGAAGGACAAGGACCGCATTCTCGGCTGGTTCGACCAATACCTGCCCTCGGACCGCTATCTCTCGCACAAAGTGTGGGGCGAGGTGGACATGCAGATCGGGAATTATGTGCGGGGCAAGTTTTTCGAAGTTCTCGTGTTGTTCTTGACCAGCTTCGCCGTTTTCTGGCTGATGGGCCTGAATTATGCTTTGCTGCTGGCCGTGCTGATGGGGCTGTCCGTCATCATTCCCTACGTGGGGGCGACGCTGGTGACTTTCCCGGTGGTCATCGTGGCATTTTTTGAATGGGGGGCGAGCGATCAGCTCCTGTATCTGATCCTGGCGTATTCGATTATTCAAGCCATGGATGCGGTCTTTCTGGTACCGCTCCTGTTCTCGGAAGTGGTCAATCTGCACCCCGTAGCAATCATCGTCGCCATCCTGTTCTTCGGGGGCATGTGGGGATTCTGGGGCGTGTTCTTCGCCATTCCATTAGCCACCTTGGTGAAGGCGGTATTGAATGCGTGGCCTCGTCAAGGCGAAATCGCCCTGGATAAGAACCTATTGCTGCATGACGACTCCGCGCGTACCTGAATGTCAAGCAAACCATCTAGCCCTGCTTTATTACCACGCCCCGCTGCGAATGGCGGACAATCGACCAACAACCGTCCGCCGGGGCACAGCCCTCTCAGAG
>JAJRDJ010000189.1 GCA_028678445.1 Methylococcaceae bacterium | reverse complement strand
CAGGGTTATCAGGTGCGCTGCACTTTCAAGTCCAGGAATGTATTGGGCAATGTCGCGACCCAGAGCAAGGTTTTCGTGCTCGATAAAAATGGGGAGGTGTCCGATATCCGGGACTAAGAGCCGGTGCGGGCCACGGCCGAACCGACATCGGTCGGTGGGTCAGGCGTCCGGTCCAGTGCCCAGAAGAGAGTCCAGCTGTCCCGCCCGGTCCAGCCGGGCGAGGTCATCGAAGCCGCCCACAAGGGTGTCGCCGATGAAAATCTGCGGCACAGTGCGGCGCCGGGTTTCCTCCATCATTTCCTCGCGGAGGCGGCTATCCAGATCGACCCGTAGCTTCTCGATCTCTGTGACCCCCCTGGCGCGAAGCAGGCGTTCCGCCATAATGCAGTAGGGACAAATCGCAGTGCTATACATGCGGACCTTGTTCATGGCTGAAGTACTCTTGGATTTATGGTGGACGGAATGTGGCGCTGAAGGAGCGATGCTAACCCCGGTTGTGAAAGTCTGGCCGGTCAGTATAATCCCTCGTAATGGTCCGATTTTATTCTCTTGGAGTGTGAATCATGAAGGCGAACCTGCAGAAGTTTTTTGAATATTTCCTGATTGGCGTGTTGGGTCTGTTGCCCATTGTCATTATTGTGCAGATCGTCCTTTCCGTGGAGGGTTTTCTCAGGGATACCGTGCTGAATATCTATGGTCGTTACGAAAGCATCCTTATCCCGGTCCTTCTTTTTGCCAGCGCCATTGCGGTGGTCATCTACGTCGGCTATCTCCTGAAGCAGGACAAAGCCTACGTCTTGTATTTCCTGGAAAAGATCATCAACCAGATTCCGCTGTTGGGAACTATTTACCGGGTCTCGCAGAAGATTCTGCGGCTATTCCATGATGATGACGAGAACCGCATTACCGACGTGGTGTTCATCGAGTACCCGCGCGCCGGACTCTGGGTGCCGGCATACGTCACCAATCGGGTGGGTACCATGTTGGTGGTGTATGTCCCGACCTCGCCGAATCCCACCTCCGGTTTCACTCTCCTGGTCGAAGAATCCGCCGTTATGCACTCCGAGCTGAGCATTGAGGAAGTCTCCTCTTTCGTGATCAGTCTGGGCGCGGACCTGCCCCGCTCCGAAGAAATCGGCAAGCTTCTCAAGCGGCCGGCCGTGCTGGCCACGAAAGCTTGAGAAATAAGCGCCAGATTTTTTACCCAGCTCTATCTGGCCAGATACCCCGGGCAGACCGATAGTGCCGTTTTTATTCACAGCTGACATTCCAACCGAATCGAGTTTTCCATGAAAAAATTGCTTATCCTCGCTCTCACCGCACTGGCTTTGGTCGGCTGCGCCAAAAAGGAAAAAACCGGCCTGCGTGAAGTGCTGATTGAACGCTTCAAGGACGATCAGGATTTGAAGGATTACAAACTTGATCCGGGCGTAGTCGCCGATTGCGTGGTCGATGAAATCGCCGGCAGCCTGCCGGGGTTTGCCGGGGATCCCCGCCGGGCCCAGTTTTTTGAAGCCTATGCGCGCTTTCTGAATGTGAAATCCTCGGCGGACGCCGAAAATTCGATCGCCGAGTTCGAGCAGTTGTTTGGCTCCAAGCAACAGGCACGCCAGGCGGCGACCAGCATCACTGACCATGTCATGACCTGCATGGGCAAATCCATCGAGGGCGCTTCCAGTGACGGCCATCGGTCACCGCTGGACGCACCCTGACCGGTTGACATCGTTCCTGTTTTGCGCGGACCCCCGGCACACTCATGGCGGAGAATAACCTCGGCACTCTGATGCCCCGCGAGGTGGCGCTGCAGGCGGAGAACGCCGGTGTCATCAAGGCCAATCTCGATTGGCCATCGACCCTGATGCTGGCGGTGCTGGCGGGTGCTTTCATTGCCTTTGGCGCCGTGTTCAGTACCACGGTCATGACCGGGAACGGTCTTGATGGTGCGATCAAGCTGCCGTTCGGCCTGATGCGGCTGATTGGCGGTGCCGTTTTCTGCCTGGGTCTGATTCTGGTCACGATTGCCGGCGCCGAGATGTTTACCGGCAATGTACTCCTGGTGATGGCGGCCGCGAGTCGCAAGATCACCGCCGCGCGTTTGTTCCGTAATTGGGGAATCGTGTTCGCTGGAAACTTCTTGGGCGCCACGGTGACGGCCTTGCTGGTTTTTATCTCGGGCCAGCACCGCTTCATGAACGGCCAGGTTGGATTGACCGCCTTGCAGATCGCCGAGAGAAAGACCAGTCTCGGTTTCGGCGAAGCCGTCATGCTGGCCTTCTTCTGCAATATCCTCGTTTGCCTCGCCATCTGGCTGAGTCTTTCCGGGCGGACCGTGATCGACAAGGTGGCGGTTATTCTATTTCCCATCAGCGCCTTCGTGACTTCGGGCTTTGAGCACAGCGTCGCCAATATGTACTTCATATCCTCGGCGCTGATCATCAAATATGGCGCCAGTTCGGAGTTCTGGCAGACGGCGGGCAGCGACCCAGGACAGTTTGCTCATCTGACGTTCGGGGGGTTCCTGCTGGGCAATCTGTTGCCGGTGACGCTGGGCAATATCCTAGGCGGCCTGACGGTGGGGCTGATGTATTGGTCGATCTACTGTCATCCCAACATCATGACGACGGGCCGTTCGGGTGAGTTGTTGAAACAATTGACCCAGGATGGCCGGCGGCGGCACCGGCGCCTCGCAGCCGAGGGGATGGCCGAATTGCGTTATGCTGACCGCCACTTCTCGGGCCATCTGCGCAATCTCACCACCCACGGGGTTATGGCGGAATTCTACGAGGCAACCGGCCTGCCAGGGGTGGGAGATACCATTCGCATGGTCATGCATCTTGATGCGCTGGGTGCCGACATCGGGGAACGGGAAGGAGTCATTGTCAACAGTAACCGCCAGAAAAACCTGATGGGCCGGGTATACCTGATCTTCAATATCAAGTTCACCCCGCCCTTGTCCGGCCAGGAGGACGAGTTGATCCGGCGGCTGCCAGTATCCTAGAAACGCTTGACAGCCTGATGTTTTCGCCGCGTCGCGGTCAATCAAAGCATTCCCCCACAGGACCAACCCTGGCCTTAGGGGCAGCCCTCCAGCTTGTAGATGGCAAAACCCTGCTTTTCTAT
>JAJRDJ010000188.1 GCA_028678445.1 Methylococcaceae bacterium | reverse complement strand
CGTGATCGGGATCGGCGTGTCCTTGGCCGCTTTGACGGGCACCGCCTGTAAAGGGAGCGCGAGCCCAAGGCACAGCAATAGAAGGGTGTTGCGTTTATTCATGATGTGTTCCTTGGTTGGATGGGCGAGTATGCCAGCTAGCCGTATTACTTTATCCTTAAGGCTGATCATTGGCACCTGCCCAAGGCTGACCAGGATTCAACCTCCCGGCCAATTGCCATCGCCCGGCTTCGCACAGCCAGCACCCCATACCCGGCGCAGATTCCGCTCAACCCCAAATCCTTTCGCCTTGCAGGGTGACAACCACCTGCCGGGGACCGCCGTGGTCGCGATGTTCGCCGAGATATATGCCCTGCCAGACGCCCAGCCGCAACCGGCCGTTGCTGATCGGCACCGTAATGCTGGACCCCATCAGGCTGGCCTTGATATGGGCTGGCATGTCATCCGGCCCCTCGAGCACATGCACGTAATGTCCCGCGCCGTCGGGCACCAGATGCCTGAGATGGACTTCCAGATCACGGCGCACATCGGAGTCGGCATTTTCGTTGATGGTCAGCGAGGCGGAGGTGTGCTGGATGAAGAAATGCGCGAGTCCTGACTGTATCTGGCCAAGCTCCGGCAACTGCGCCAGCAACTCGGCCGTAATCAGATGAAACCCGCGGGGTCGCGCCTTCAAGGTGATGTCTTTTTGCAACCACATAGGGAGTTAATCATACACGTGAGCGGCCAAACCTGATGGATCGGCGTTCACTAACTCCATCTAGGCTCAACCTGCTGCAGCGAGCGCATTTTGCCGGATAACACCTGCTCCCCTCATGAATAATCCATTCAGCCCACCAGCAGCAACGTGTAAAGAGCAGCATCGCTCATGGCTGCAACCATGGATAGCGCGCCAATCCGGATCGGCCCTTCACGTTGATGGCCAACCTCGGGGCCCACACAGAGCCCTCGGCAAAACCGTTACAATGCCGGCTATTTCACGCCATCACACTCTCACCATGCGCACCAGTCAATTCCCGCTCAACACCGTCAAGGAAACCCCCGCCGATGCGGAAATCATCAGCCACCAGTTGATGATCCGCGCCGGCCTGATCCGCAAACTGGCCGCCGGACTCTATAACTGGCTGCCGCTGGGTCTTCGTGTGTTGCGTAAAGTGGAAACCATCGTACGCGAAGAAATGGACCTGGCCGGCGCCCTGGAAGTCCTGATGCCCGTAGTGCAACCGGCGGAGCTCTGGCGGGATTCAGGTCGATGGGATCAGTTCGGGCCGGAACTCTGCCGCTTCAAGGACCGTCACGAGCGGGATTTCTGTCTGGGACCAACGCACGAGGAAATCATCACAGATCTGGTCCGCAACGAGATCAAGAGTTACAAGCAGGTGCCGGTCAACTATTACCAGATTCAGGGCAAGTTTCGTGATGAAATCCGCCCCCGTTTCGGCGTGATGCGCTCCCGCGAATTCCTGATGAAGGATGCTTATTCCTTCCACATGACGCAGGCATCGCTGCACGAGACCTATGAGGTCATGCACGCCACCTATACCCGTATTTTTGAACGGCTGGGCCTGGAGTTCCGTGCCGTACTGGCCGACACAGGCGCCATCGGCGGCAGCCTGTCACACGAGTTTCACGTGCTGGCCGATTCGGGCGAGGACGCCATCGCCTTCTCCAACCAGAGCGACTATGCCGCGAATGTCGAAATGGCCGAGGCCGCCGCTCTGCCGGGCCTCAATGAACCGCCCGCGCCGCTGGCGGTGGTTGACACGCCCGGCCAGCACACCATCGAGGAAGTGAGTGCCTTTCTGAAAATCGCCCCGTCGCAGACGCTCAAGACCCTGCTGGTCAGGGGCAACGAGGGTGGCGTGGTGGCGCTGCTGCTGCGGGGCGATCACGAGCTGAATCCGGTCAAGGCGACCAAGCTGCCGGCGGTCGCCTATCCTCTGGAATTCGCCACCGATGTCGACGTGCGGCAGGCCGCCGGCTGTGCGCCGGGTTCGGTGGGACCCAAGGGCTTGAGCATTCCCATTATCGCCGACCGCAGCGCGGCAGCGCTGGTGAACTTCGTTTGCGGGGCCAACCGGGACGGCCAGCACCTGAGCGGCGTCAACTGGGAGCGCGACCTGCCGTTGCCGGAGGTCGCCGACCTGCGGCTGGTAGTCGAGGGCGACCCCAGCCCGGATGGCCAGGGCGCACTCCAAATCGCCCGCGGCATCGAAGTCGGGCATATCTTCCAGCTTGGCACCAAATACAGCGAAGCCATGCAGGCCACGGTGCTCAACGAGGCCGGCAAGAGCCAGGTGCTGATCATGGGCTGCTATGGCATCGGCGTCTCGCGGGTGGTGGCGGCGGCCATCGAGCAGAACCACGATGAGCGCGGCATCCTCTGGCCCGAGTCGCTGGCACCGTTTCAGGTCGCCCTGACCCCCATCAATATGGGAACCTCGGAATCGCTGCGGGCGGCGACGGAGCATCTGTATGAAACCATGAAAGCCGCCGGGCTGGATGTTCTGTTCGACGACCGCAAGGCGCGACCCGGCGTCATGTTCGCCGACATGGAGCTGATCGGCATCCCCCATCGTGTGGTTCTGAGCGAGCGCCTGCTGGAAACCGGCCGGGCCGAGTACAAGGGCCGCCGCGACGGCGAATCCATCGAAATCGCACTGGAGGAAGTCATTCCCTTCCTGCTGTCCCGGCCAAGCCTGGGCGCCTTTAAGCACTGACGGCCTTCCGCCGAACCGGGCAGCCCTACCACCGGGCCGCATCTCAACACCCGGCCAGAGTCCTTTCCAATCCTGAAATGAGCCTGAAGCAGGGGGGTGAACCTGTTCAAGCGGCGTGTGTTTGGGATGTATTGATGAATAGAAAGAGTTCGGCCCGGGCCTGATTGAGGCGCCGGGCG
>JAJRDJ010000002.1 GCA_028678445.1 Methylococcaceae bacterium | reverse complement strand
GGTTTTTTATCGCTATTTAAGGCCACAAGACCCGGAGCAAGCCCATGAAAAGACCATTGATATCGCTTTCCCTGGTAACTTTCACAACAGTTGGCGGCTTTGCATTACCTGTTCATGTTTATGGAGAGGATTTTTCCTGTGGGTCACCTAATCCCAGTCTTGAGGGGCCAGCGATTGCACCGGATGCAGTCTGCGCAGTTGCTCCGCGTGTTGTGGGGCCAATTAAAAATCCAACGATGGAAAAACCAGACCGCCGTGCCTGGAAGCTCTTCATGGAGAACAACCGGCCATTCAACTCTGGTAAGCAATATCCATTATGGCGCTCCTGGCCAGAGCAGGCGGAAGTCTATCCTGCCGCACCTAACCCGCTCGATCCGCCGCAATGGGGCTACATCGCTGACATAGAACCTGTATTTCGCGGTCGTCCATCCAAGCAGCATGAAATTCGGCAAACCAAAACAGATGATGTCGCATGCAATGTATTCGGGACCTCCAACGCCGAGGAGGTCCGCATCAACAAACACGCCTTCAATTACATCATTGCAAACAATTTGTGGTTTGTCCAAGGTAAAGCCGAACGGTTCAAAACAGGTGAATCCGTTGATTTCCCCACCGGAGCGAGGGAGGTGAAGGCCAACTGGATCCTGCTTGAAAAAGCTGAGCAAGCGCTTGGCCGCAAGATAAACACCAATACTTACTATTGGCAGAAGGACTCAAAGGGGCAGACTTGGCTACTGATAGCCATGCATATGATTGATAAATCAATACCCAACTGGCTATGGGCTACTTTTGAACACAAGGACAATCCTTGCTTTAACAAGTATCTGAAAGCGCAAGACGATTTTGGTGTAAATACCAGTGGCAATGTCAGTAACCAGCTCATGGCACTGTTCAAGAAAAGCGGAATAAACGGGAAACCATGGTCCAACTACCGGCTGGCTGGAGCCCAGACGGAATTTACGGATGCCACTGGGCGACCGATAGTCCTGGGTAACTCAGTCACGGAGTTTGGCTTTCAAACAACGGCAAGTTGCATGACTTGTCATGCACGCGCAACGACTGATGCAACGGGGGCGGGTTTCCTCCCTGTGTTCAACGCGGACAAGCAGAGTGTTAACGGTACTCCTCTTCCTGGTTGGTTCTTTAGTGGGTTCACTCCTAAACCCCAGTTGCAATATCTCCCATTGGATTTTCTCTGGTCCGTCGGTTTATGTCCCAACGCGGTTGGCACCACCCAGCAGAATTGTCCTCTACCAGTTAATGATAACTAGCGTCTTGTGGTAATAGGCTGTGTAAGAGGAATTCGTGAACTATCCACCGCGTTTGTGTTATCTGTTCTGGATCGCGTGTCTGTTGGTTCCGCAAGCTGCGGTCCCGGCGGTGGCCAGTGCCGTGGAACCAAAATCCACAGCCAGTCTGGTTGTATTGCCTAACGACGGGAGAGACCTGTTCACTACCGCCTTTGCCTCGGCACGCCAGGAGATTCGTATTGAAATCTGCGTTCTCGAGGACCCCGGCATTCTGGGTGCCTTGCAAGCCGCGCTGAAGCGGGGGGTAAGGATTCGCGCCATCGTGGACCGGGGCAAGTACCTTACGACCCAAGCCGAGCAGGCCAATCTGGCCAAGTTCCTGACCGCCGCTGGCGGCGAGTTACATCTCAGTAATCCCATCTTCCCCCGGAGTTTCCCCAAGGTCATCCTGATCGACAATCGGGAGTTTCTGGTGGGCTCGGCCTGCCTCGATCAGACGACATTTGAAGAGTACCGTGACTTTGCCTTCCGTGATCGCAATGCCGGAGATATCCAGGAACTGGCCCGGTTATTCGAGAATGATTGGGCTTATAGCTCGGCGCCGGAGCAGACGCCGCCATCCTTCAACCCGACGCCCGCCCTGAAGATGAAGAATCTGATGGTAGCGCCGGTCAACGCGGCAGCGCGCATGATTGGTCTGTATCAGAGTGCCCGCAAAACCCTGGATGTGTATACCGAGTTGCTCGGTAACCCGACCCTGCAAAGTGAACTAGCCAGCGCCGTGCAGCGGGGGGTCAGGGTTCGGCTGATCGCCCCGGAGGTAGTCAACAATGCCCCCGAGTCAGTACAGCAAATCCAGGCCAAAGCGCTGGCGCAACTCCATGCCGCAGGCATCGCTGTGCGTGTCAGCGGACCCACCATTGATTTTCAGCACCCCTATATGCATGCCCGCGCCGTTATCGCTGACAAGAAAAGGGTTTTTCTGGGCTCTATCAGCCTTTCACCAGATTCGATTACCTTCAATCGCGAGGTCGGCCTGTTGTTGGCGGATCCAGCCGTTAAACGGGCTATTGCGCAGCAGTTCGATTTCGATTTTCAGCATCGCTCTCACACGTTTACCGCCGAATAATTTCAGGGTCGACAAAGGCCCAGGGTGATGCTCAGTGCGGCAAGTAGAGCACCCGGGTTTGCGGAGTGCCTGCTTCATCGAACGCTGTGGCGGCCACTTGTCCGGGGCTGGTCCAGGAAAATACTTGGGGTATGCCTGGGCTGCCGAGGTAGCCCGAAGCGATTCGCAGCGGTTCGCTCCTGCCTGGGAAAGGTTGATAACGCCCCATGCTCTGTAAAGCCGTCGGGTAGCTACTGCTGTGCATGCCCATCCCGGTGTGCTGAGTCATTTCGGCATAGGGGTTCCAGACCTCAACATTGCCAGATTCTGGGCCCGTCTCAGGTGTGGTTATGATATTGGCCAGGTAGCTGGGGCGCGTGCCAGGCGCCACATAACCGACGGCCACACGAGCACCGGCAATCGGTCCACCACCCGCCGTGAATTCAAGAAGTTTTGCCGGTGTGTTTCGCTCCGCGATATCCCTGCCACTGAATGCCATGACAACCGGGCTGTGGCCCGAACCGGCCGCGACGATGACATCGTCGAAATTGTCTGAATTGACATCACCCGCGGCGACATTGATGCCATTAGGAAAGTCGCCGGGTATCAGCCCATCGAAGGTACGGAGCAGTTTGCCGCTGGTGGTGTAGATCTTGACTTGTGCCGTACCGCCCTGGCGGCTGCCGACGATGACTTCGGGTAAGCCGTCACCGCTGATGTCGCCCAAGGCAACGCTGACGCCCTTGCCCGGCCGCGCCGGATCCGCCTGGAAGGCCCGGAACCGTGCTATCTGAGCCTGGGTCTTGCCGCCGTACACGGCAACATCGAAGCCCTCGCTGGCCATCCCAACCGCATAGCTAGAGTAATATTTGGCCGCGCCCAGGGCATCGGCGCTACTCAGTCCTCCCATGAAATTTCTGCCGAAGGGATACCGTGTTGCCAGCGGCTTGCCGGCGCCATCGATCACATTCAAGAGGCCCGGGCTACCCGTTTGCGTTGCGCCGAAGGCGGCGCGTAAACCATCCTTTGGACCGAAGGCCAGAACCGGCTCCATCATGCCCTGATCCTCATGCTTGAGGACATGGCAGTGAAAGACGTATTTGCCGGGATAGTCCTCGACCAAGAACTTGATTGTCACCGAGCCGTTGATGGGTACGTTCACCGTGTCCCTAGGGGTGATGTAGTTCAGGGAGTTGACCTGCGAGGTAACATTCGGGTCCACCGGCCGGTCATTGACGGCGGTTACGATGAAATTGCCCTGGTGGATATGAAAAGGATGATTCGCCTGATTGGTATTGGATGGCGTGCCTGTAGTCACATTGACTAACGTCCATTCCTCAACAGTGCCGATCTGGAGCTGTGGCATCGTATCCTGACCAAAGGGCTTGCCATTGATCAGAAAGCCCTCCGGGTTGGTATTGGCCGCGTTAGTGGAAATCGAAAACTCAAACCGGCGTTTTTTGTCGACTGGCGCATTGAAGAGTGAATAGTTGGGACCTTCCGCGGTGAATACCGGGGTCGGTTTATTGACCGGCTTGCCTTCCACCACCAGTGTGGCTAATACGATGTAGCCCTGTGTTCCATTGTTGGTGTAGAAATCATTATTCCCCCCCCACCCATCGATCAGGTAGTAAGTTCCTGGGGTAGCCGGCGCCATGACCGCCATGGTGAGACGACCACCCGCCATGATGAGTGTGTTGGCATCACGGTCCTGCATGCGGTTTGAATCTGCCGATAGGGCGAGCGTCAAAGGCTTGGCATCGGAAACGTTGCCGTCGATCACGAGTAGCGTTGCATTCCAGGGGTTTTGCAGTTGTGCATCGGTGATGGCCAGATTGAATCCTCCGAAGGCGGCGGTGGCCGCTAAATTCCAAACCTGGGTTTCACCGGGGCGAAGGCTGATGACTGGATTCAACTGGCCGTTGATCCTTTTTTGCCAATTGGCCTGAACTTTGCCAGAACTCAAGTTCTGGGTCACGCCACGCGTTCCACCATAGGGCAACAACCGGGTCAATCCCGCCGGATCCGCCTCCTGGCCCTGAAGATCGGTTTTCTGAAGATTGACTTCCGACAGGCTCAGATAACGTTGTTTGATTTCTTGCGCTCCGCCCTTTCGATATTTTGGCCAGGGACTTAGCGGATCACCCACGGTCAGCAGACCGGCTAACCCCCCGTAAACCTGAGGATTGGTTTGTTCATGGTGATGGACGTGATACCAGTTGAGACCCGCAGACTGGTTGGTTGGTACGGGAATCCTCACGCGCATGGCGTTCGGCTCGATCTGTGGCTCGGTGTCGTTGATCGATGTATAAATATTGTCCCCCATCGACAATGGGCTGACATGTAAGCCGTGGGTATGAAAGTTGGTTTCGTAAAGCGAGTCAGATTTGACTCCGATGTGACTGGCCAGCTCGTTTTCAATGCTCAGATCCAGTTTGTGGCCGGACTGGAGTTCCAGAACAGGGGGAGGAAAGGCCGCAGGGTAATCCTTGCCATAGGCATGAAAAGTGTAAGCGTAAGGGGAGGTAAAGGGTTGAACCGATGGGGGCGTAGCCTGCGTCTGGGATGCGTTCGGGAAAGGGGTCTGGGATGCGTAAACGCTTTCCTCTCCATATTGAATGGGGTTTTCCGAGAACCCGGCGGAAACCATCTTGACCTGCGCCCGCAAGCTACCCCCCTTACTCCGTATGATGGGGATATCCTTCAGCGGTTGGCCGCTTCGCAGATTTTGGGAACCCTGAAGATATAGGTTAGGTGCCAGGATTTCGGCTTGTAGGGTCCGATTCGGCACCCACACTTGCATGAACGTCAGCAGAACCATACCGGCAAGGGAGCGGGTTGTCAGAACCGGCCGCCTTGACTGAT
>JAJRDJ010000187.1 GCA_028678445.1 Methylococcaceae bacterium | reverse complement strand
TGATAAAGGCGAGCAGGTCGGCATTGAGCTCGTCTTTGTGCGTGTCGGCGAGGCCGTGCGGGCCACCCGGGTAGACCTTCAGCGTTGCATGTTTGACGAGTTTGGATGAGGCGCGAGCCGTGGTGTCGATCGGCACGATCTGGTCGTCGTCACCATGGATGATGAGGGTCGGCACGTCGAACTGCTTGAGGTCCTCGGTGAAATCCGACTCGGAAAACGCTTTGATGCAATCGAGTTGGTTCTTGAGACCGCCCTGCAGGCCCTGCAACCAGAACGCGTCGCGGACGCCTTGGCTGAGCTTCGCGCCCGGCCTGTTGGCACCATAGAACGGCGTCGTGAGATCCTTGAAGAACTGCGAACGGTCGGCGGCCACGCCGGCGCGGATGTCGTCGAACACCTCGATTGACGTGCCGCCGGGATTGGCGTCCGTCTTGAGCCTCAGCGGTGTCACCGAGCCCATCAATACGGCCTTGGCAACGCGCTGTGTGCCGTGGCGGCCTATGTAGCGAGCGACCTCCCCACCGCCGGTCGAGTGGCCGACCAAGGTGACGCCGCTCAGATTTAGCGTCTTGATGAGTTCCGAGAGGTCATCGGCATAGGTGTCCATGTCGTTGCCATGCCAGGGTTGGCCCGAACGTCCATGGCCGCGACGGTCATGGGCGATGCAGCGATAGCCGTTGGACGCCAGGTAGACCATCTGGCTTTCCCAGGCATCGGCGTTGAGCGGCCAACCGTGGCTGAAGACGACGGGTGGTCCCGAGCCCCAATCCTTGTAGTAGATTTCGGTGCCGTCTTGGGTGGTGATCGTGCTCATGGCTGGGTTTCCTCACTGGTATGCGCGATGTGTTTTTCGGTGAACAAATAGTCTTTGAGCTTCTTGGAGAAGCTTGGGTCATTGCGCCGAATCCATTCCAGTAGCATGGAGGCGTGCTCCTTTTCCTCGTCTCGATTGTGCTCAAGGATCGCGCTGAGTTTCGTGTCCTTGCATGCTTCAGCACGTTGGTTGTACCAATCAATGGCTTCTAGCTCCTCCATCAAGGAGGTGATGGCTCGGTGCCTATCGCGCGTTTCATCAGACAGTTCCTCTATGGGTTCGTGGTAACCGACACTGGACATTGCATTCTCCTGTTGCTACTAAAGTTATTGCCGAACACTGCCTAACTTGAACTTGGCCCGTCTTGGCCATCATCGTTCGCTTTCCATTGACCACTGGCTTCATCCTTCTTATAGTTCTTTTTGACTGCACTCCAAGCCACCCGGTGCGCCCGTTCTTCGTTTTGCGCGTATTCATCCCAAGCGCTGTTGTAAGCCGCTCGGTAAATCTCCTGGGCGTGTTTCGGTAAATGTTCCCGCACACTTGTGGGCAAATCGCTTATATCTTTATAGGGCACGTCCTACCTCCGATAGGTTGACTGCCTGGCGTTGAGGCCAGCCGCAAAGTCCAGATCTGCGCGGCTAGTTACTGAGTTCGCCACCTAAGGGTCCGCTGGCGGCGCCCCAGTTGGACCTAGGGCGTGGTCGACGGAGTGACCCGCCAGACCGTGTTGCCCACATCATCGGCGACGAGCAGGGCGCCTGCACGGTCGATCGCTACACCCACGGGCCGCCCGAACGCATCACCCTCGGCGCTAAGAAAACCCGTCAGCACATCGATGGGCTCGCCCAAGGGCTTGCCTCCTGTGAACGGCACAAAGATGACCCGGTAGCCGCTGCGTGGCTTCCGGTTCCACGAGCCGTGCTGGCCGATGAAAACGCCGTTGTCGAAGGGCGCTGGCCATGCGGCGTTGTTGGAAAACGCCAAGCCGAGTGAAGCGGTGTGCGATCCGATGGCATAATCCGGCGCCCTGGCCGTGGCGACCAGGGCGGGCCGCTGAGGCTGCACCCGTTCGTCCACATGCTGGCCAAAGTAGCTGTAAGGCCAGCCGAAGAAGCTGCCGGCGGGTACCGAAGTCAGGTAATCCGGAACCAGGTCGCTGCCGAGTTCATCGCGCTCGTTGACCACGGTCCACAGCACTCCGCCTTCCGGCTCCCAGGCGAGTCCGTTGGGATTGCGCAGACCGGACGCGTAGCTGCGGTAGCTTCCGCGTTTCGGATCCACCTCCCAGATGGCGGCGCGGCCGACCTCCTGGTCCATGCCGTTCTCGGCCACATTGCTGTTCGAGCCGACCGTCACATAGAGGCGTGACCCATCGCGACTGGGCAGCAGGTTCTTGGTCCAGTGGTGATTGATTGGACCCGCCGGCAGGTCCAGCACCTTCGTGCCTGGCTGACGGAGGCGGGTTTCACCCTGCCTGTAGGGGAACTTCACCACCGCATCCGAGTTGGCCACGTAGAAATCGTTGCCGACCAGCGCCATGCCGAAGGGCGAGTTCAGCCCTTCGATGAATACGGCCCGCGTTTCCACCACGCCATCGCCATCGGCATCGCGCAGCAGGGTGATGCGATTGGCACTGGGTACGCCTGCGCCGGCCGTGTCCATGACCCGCTTCATGATCCAGCCTGTGAGACCCTGGCCGTCCTTTGGCCTAGGCGGCGCATTGGTTTCGGCGACCAGTACGTCGCCGTTGGGCAGCACATACAGCCAGCGCGGGTGATCGAGTTGGCTGGCAAAGGCGGTGACGGCCATTCCGTTCGCCGCCACCGGTTTTCCTGCCGCGGGCCAACCCTTGGCGGGAGCGATGTTCACCGTGGGAATCAAGGTCGGGTTGGGCGGCGGCAGCTGGGGATGAGCGCCGACGCCCGCCGCGATCGGCAACCGCGCCATCTCGCCACACGCCGTCAGCGCTACCGCCACCACCACCGCTAAGCACCACCAGCGTCTTGGGCACATGGCCTTAGAATGCGAATAAAACCCGATTCACGCTTCGTGCTGCATATTCGCCATTTGCCGACAGCTCTCGGCGCATTCTCGACAGGCTTCGACGAATTCATCCATAGCGCCGAGCTTCTCTAAATCCTCCGCGCAGGCCTCGCAGACTTCGGCGCAGACCTCGCAAACGCGATGCTGAAAATGCGAGCTACCGAGCTGAAAATTGGCCGATGTCTGGCAGATCTCGGCGCAATTCATGATGAGACGGAAATGTTTTGCTTTAACGTGCTTTCCGCCTTTCTCAAGGCAGTGGTTCATGGCGGTTTGCAGGCAGACCTGATGGCAACGGCTACAAGCCTCGATACAGGCT
>JAJRDJ010000186.1 GCA_028678445.1 Methylococcaceae bacterium | reverse complement strand
TCCCTAGGGAAGGGCCCTTTTGTTTAGGGCAGATAAGGACTCTTTCACCATGGCAGTGAGATACTCGGGGCTACTGGTCATCTTGTTCGTGATGGTTGTAACTTGTTGCTCCTACTGGAGGTGGGGATCACAACTTGGCATCATGGACAGCAAGCCAAAGGATGCTACCGGTGTCCGTCCGAGAATCGACGCGGCTTCTTTGGTGGAAAGGTTAACCATGCCCGTCCCCTTGACGATGGAACAAATCAAGGAAGAACAGCGGATGGAGATGGAGCAAGTAGACGCAGCCCTGAATTGGCTAAAGAGCACGGATTCAAAGCAGCGGATTGTTGGTGCGGAGCAATTGGGCGCCTACCCCACCGCCGAGGCCGAGAAGGCCTTGGCCTTTGCGCTGGGCAAGGATGCCAATCCCGAGGTGCGCGTAGCCGCCGCCACGAGTCTGGCAAATTTTCAAGAGCCGGGCACCGCCGCCATCCATGGCTTACTGTCCGTATTGCGGGACAAATCCGAGGACGTGCGCCATGCCGCCCTGGGTACCTTGGACATTTATCTGGAAACCCTTGATTCCGACTCGGCCCGGCACAGGCAGATCATCGCGGCGCTCGGCAAACTGGCTAAATCTCCAAATGTCGACCCCGCAACGCGGGAAACCTTGAGCGACCTGCTATCGAGTCGTTGAACTTGCATCGGCACGGCGGCAAAAGGAAACGCCGAGCAGGGCAAGAGATCAATCCCGGAAATTCGTGAACTGCAGCGGCAACTCCAGTTCGGACTTCCGGAGCAGCGCCATCGCCTCCTGCAAATCGTCGCGCTTCTTGCCGGTTACCCGCACCTGGTCGCCCTGAATGGCCGCCTGTACTTTCAGCTTGCTGTCCTTGATGAGCTTGACGATCTGCTTGGCGAGCGGCGTATCGATGCCCTGCCGCAACGTGACCGTCTGTTTCGCCTGCCGACCCGAGACCTGGGGCGGGTCGATCTTGAGGCAAAGGATGTCGACACCGCGCTTGGCCAGCCGGGGCTGCAGAATATCGAGCATCTGCTGGAGCTGAAATTCATTCTCGGCCTGCAGTGTCACAACCGCTTCCTTCAGCTCGTACTGGGCGCCGGAGCCCTTGAAATCGAAACGCGTGCCGACCTCGCGATTGGCCTGATCAACCGCATTGGTGACTTCGTGCAAATCGACTTCGGAAACGATGTCGAACGATGGCATGGTGTCCTCCTAAAGTTTTCTCACTTTGCAGATGGCGTCGTATGCTTTCTGGATTTTCTGGGTTTGTTCGGTGGTTTTCCGCATCCGCTCCTTGGAAACCCCTTTCGCGGCCAGTTTGTCCGGATGATGCTGGCTTATCAGCCGCCGGTAGGCGCGCTTGATTTCTTCGTCTGTCGCGGACGCCGCTTGGCCGAGGGTGGCATACGCCTCGCTGATCGGGGTTTCGCGGGGTCTTGGGGGTTCGAAGCGCCGCCGTTGCCGATACGGGTTGCCGGCGCCAAAATCCGCTAGCCGGCGCTCGGCTTCGAGCCGGGTCCGAAGACCAAAATATTCATAGCGGGAAAAATGCAGCCGGTCGCACAGCTTCAGCAATAATTGCTCCTCGGCGGGATGCAGGCGGCCATCGGCGAGGGCCGCCTCGGTCTGTAGCTCGATGAACATCCGGAGCAAATAGGCACGCCGGTGGCATTCCGCGTGGAACTGGTCGACCACTTCGTGGAAGGGAAAGCTCTCGCGCTTGCCCTCGTTGTAGAGGCGCATGGCGGTGTCGCGCAGCGACTCCGGCAACATCATGCGGTTCATGATGATCCGCGCCGTTTCGATCTCGGCCTCGGACACACGGCCATCCGCCTTGGCGATGTGCCCCATGACCTGGAACGTGGCGCTGAAGAAGGCCATCTGCAGCCGCTGGGCGTCATCGGGGCCAAAACCCGAGCCCTCCAGTCCCAGATCGAGGCCGTTACGGTCGAGTTGGTGCCCCAGGGCCGCGCCGAGCGCCAACCCCAGCGGGCCGCCCATCACGAAGCCGAAGGCCCCACCGACGAATTTGCCGAGCCAGCTCATGTTCGCGATAGGTCAGGTATGATTGCCATGGTACTTAGCAACTTACCTGATTACCCGAATTTCATAAAGCCCACGCCATGACTGCTCCCGAAACCCTTTACCAAAGCGACCTGCATTCCCTCAAACTCATCGCCCGTGGCAAGGTTCGCGATATGTACGACATTGACGCCGATCACCTGCTGATCGTGACGACCGACCGCCTCTCGGCCTTCGATTGCATCCTGCCCAACCCGATCCCCGGCAAAGGGCGCGTCCTGACCCATGTGGCCAATTTCTGGTTTGACCGACTGGGACACATCGTCCCGAATCAACTGACCGGGCTACGCCTGGATGAAGTCATCAGCGACCCCGCCGAGCGTGAGCCGCTGGAGGGCCGCGCCATCGTGGTGAAAAAACTCAAGCCCCTGCCCGTCGAAGCGGTGGTGCGCGGCTATCTCATTGGCTCCGGCTGGAAGGAATACCAGAAAACCGGCGCTGTCTGCGGTATTCCATTGCCCGCCGGCCTGCGGCTGGCCGAAAAGTTGCCGGAGGCGATCTTTACCCCCTCGACCAAGGCGGAACTCGGCGCTCACGACGAGAACATCAGCTTCGAGCGGACCGTGGCCTTGCTGGGCCACGATCTGGCGGAGCAGGTCCGGACGGTGAGCCTCAGGCTCTACACGGAGGCGGCGGCGCATGCGCTGGCGCGCGGCATCATCATCGCCGATACGAAGTTTGAATTCGGCCTGGACACAGCGGGGACCCTGCACCTGATCGATGAGGTACTGACGCCGGATTCCTCCCGCTTCTGGCCAGTGGATCAATATCGGCCCGGCAGCAGTCCGCCCAGCTTCGACAAGCAGTTCGTGCGTGATTATCTGGAAAGCCTGACCTGGAACAAACAGCCCCCCGCGCCGGAATTGCCAGCGGAAATCATCGAGAAAACCGCCGAGAAGTACCGGGAAGCGGAAGAACGTCTGACAAAGGCGTAATCCCGCTGTACCTCAACACCGGCGGGTGTGACAACCATTCTGTTGCAAGTTGTGCTGTCAGGTCCGCCAGGGGTGATCCGGCAGAGCCGACACACCGATGGCCTCGGACCCTGCCGCTGCCACGGCATGATCGTTTTCCACCGAACTGCCGCTCACGCCGATGGCGCCGACGAGGATGCCCTGCTCATTAACGATCGGCACGCCACCGGGGAAGGTAATCAGTCCGCCGTTGGAATGCTCGATGCCGTAGAGCGGTCCGCCGGGCTGGGACAGTGCGCCGATCTGCCCGGTGGGCATGGCGAAGAAGCAGGCTGTCTTGGCTTTCTTGATGGCGATATC
>JAJRDJ010000185.1 GCA_028678445.1 Methylococcaceae bacterium | reverse complement strand
TCCCGCACCTACGACACCGTCCTGGTCATTGGCGCGGAAAAGCTCTCGTCCATTGTTGATTGGAAGGACCGCAACACCTGCGTGCTTTTTGGCGACGGCGCCGGCGCCGCCGTGCTGCAAAATCGCCCCAACGCCCATGGCTTGCTGACGGCGGTCATGGGTGCGGATGGCCGCAAGGCGGACCTGCTCTTCATGGCGGGAGGGGGGAGTCGTTGCCCGGCCACAGCGGAATCGGTCACCTCAGGCATGCATTACCTGCGCATGGAAGGCAAGGAGACCTTCAAGAATGCCGTCCAGGCCATGCAGACCGCCGCCACGGAAGCCTTGCGCCGCTGTGAAATCGACATCTCACGCATCAAATGCATCATCCCCCACCAGGCCAACCGCCGCATCATTGATGCCGTCCTGGATCGCCTCGGCGCCAGAGCCGACCAGGTCTTCGTCAACCTGCACAAGTATGGCAACACCTCCGCAGCTTCCGTCGCCATTGCCCTCGATGAAGCCGTTGCGTCCGGGCAAATCCATCGAGGCGACTTGATCTTAATGGTGGTCTTTGGCGCCGGGCTGACCTGGGGCGCCGCAGTGATCGAATGGTGAGATTTATTGCAGGATTCGAAGTTACTAATTTGACGATTTTGCGGAGTGTGCTATTCTGATTATGCCCTATGAGTGCGAGAAAGTTTCACACCACTGGTTCTTTTCAGCAAGTTACCGTCGAAGCACGGGAAACTCGCTTATCTCTCTCCCCCGACTCGGTGGTCATCCACAGGAATGGTATCGAGTTTCGCAGCGCCACGCCGTTCTCTGAGTGGGCCGAGATGACGCTGACGTTGCAGTCTCCAGCCGACGGCGGGAGGCTCCACTGCACGGGAGTCGTCATCGCTTGCACCGGCAGCAAACATGCGGGCTATCGCGTGTCGATGGTCTTTACCGGTCTCTCCAAGCAGGCCGAGGCTCGCCTTACCACGATGGCTTTCGCGGCGCTTGGGTAAGCTCTGCCTGCCGCCGCGCCCGGCCGCACAGAGCAGGTGCGGACGAGCGCTGATTCGCAGCCAGGCGCAGCCGCATTTTCGCCTTTAGTTCCCTGCCGCGAGCCGATAACCTGCAAGGCATGGAAATATTCCATCGAATTCTAAAGACGGCTGTTGATGGCGGGGCATCGGACGTGCATTTGAAGATCGGCACCCCGGTTATCTTCCGTATCAACCGGCAATTGATCGCCATCGAATGCCCGTTCCCGAGCGAGGAGTGGATGAACAACGTCGTCCAGCAGATTACGCCGGCCCATCTGCGCAAACGCGTCGAGCAGGAGCGCGAGGCGGACTTTTCCTATTTCGTGCCCGGCATCGGCCGCTTTCGCACCAACCTTTTTCAACAGCGCGGCCAGTGGTGCCTCGCCATGCGTTATGTCAAGACCCACGTGCCCAGCTTTGAAGAGCTGGGCTTGCTCGAGCAGGTAAAGAAGATCGCCGAATCCCCCCGCGGCATCGTTCTGCTGGCCGGTTCGACCGGTTGCGGCAAATCCACGACGCTCGCCGCCATGATCGAACATATCAATGCCAACTTCAAAAAGCACATTGTCACGCTGGAGGACCCGATCGAATACGTCTTCGAAGATAATCAATGCGTCATCGAACAGCGCGAAGTCGGCCTCGATACGCTGTCCTTCCATCACGCGCTCAAGCACGTCCTTCGCCAGGATCCCGACATCATCATGGTTGGCGAAATGCGCGACTCGGTCAGTTTCACCTCCGCGATGAGCGCGGCCGATACCGGCCACCTGGTCCTATCCACCCTGCACACCACCAACGCCTCGCAGTCCATCAGCCGCATTTTGGACTTCTTCAAGGCCGACGAGCGTGAACAGATCCGCCGTCAGCTGGCCGGCACCATGCAAGCCGTCATTTGCCAGCGCATGGTTAGCACCCTGGCGGGGAGCATGACGCCCGCCCTTGAGATCATGATCAACACTCCTACGGTCAAGAAACTGATCGAGGAGAACCGCCTCGATAAGCTCGCCGCCGCCATTGAAACCGGCATAGACGATGGCATGATCAACTTCAATCAAGCCCTCTTTAACCTGGTGAAGCAGGGGAAGGTGAGCGAGGAGGAAGCCCTGGCTAAAGCTTCGAATCCTCAAGCCCTCGAAATGAACTTCAAGGGCATCTTCCTCGACGAAGGCCGCCGGATCCTGGCTTAACCCGCAACCGGCAGAAGTCGCAAGATTTGCCGGCGTGGGGCAGCCGCTGGGTGCTGGGGATTCAGGCTCGCTTTAGCCGCTTCGGAGCGACAAACATGTCGCTCTTCGCGAGCTTCTCCACGATCATGTCCACTGTCCGTTCGATGGCGCCGAGGTTCTGCTGAACCACTTTCAGCGCATTACGCCCCAGCTGCTCCCGGCGAGCCGCATCCGCCAGCAGGTCACCCAGGACTTTCTCCAGTTCCGTTGCATCGCGCACTTGCACCGCGCCGTCCTGTTCCAGGAAGCTGCGGACCACTTCCGTAAAGTTCTGCATGTTGGGCCCCAAGACCATCGCTTTGCCCAGCGCCCCGGGCTCGACCGGGTTCTGGCCGCCTTTTGCCGTGAGGCTCTTGCCGACGAAAATAACCGTCGCGTGCTCGTAGAAGTACTTCAGCTCGCCGGTCGTATTGACCAGCAGGCAATCGATTTCGCCTGGCGCGAACTCTTCGCGGGAAAAGAGGTCGCTGCGATACGCGAAGTTCACCCCGCGCGCCTCCAGTTCGCGGCCCACCTGCCGACTGCGCTCGAAGTGGCGCGGCACCAGCACCAGGAACAGGTCCGGGAACCGCGCCCGCAACCGGAGGAATTGTTCCGCCAGTATAACTTCCTCGCCGGCGTGCGTGCTGCCGGCGACCAGCAGCGGCGCGCCCGGCTTCACCCCGGCTTGACG
>JAJRDJ010000184.1 GCA_028678445.1 Methylococcaceae bacterium | reverse complement strand
GTTCTTTATCAGTTCAAGAAACGCGTTGGGCGACGCGCTGTAATCGGTAATGGCCCGCCCCAGGGCAGATTCCAAACCCGGCTGGTCATAATGCTCGAAGACGTAACCGTTGCGCTCGGGCAACGGACGATCGGAGAAATCCTTATCAAACACCGTATCCGCCAGGCCGCCCACCGCGCGGACCACGGGCACCGTCCCATAGCGGAGCGCGATCAGTTGGGTTAGCCCACAGGGCTCGAATTGGCTGGGCACCAGCATCAGGTCAGCGCCGGCGTAAATGAGGTGGGAGAGTTCTTCGTCAAAACCGATCTCCAGGTGGCAATCGGGGCTCTCGTTCAGCATCAGCTTGAGGCCCCAGAAATCGTCGTTGATACCCTGATAGGGGCTGGACCCCAGCAGTACGAACTGGGCGCCCCGTTCCAGGGCAAAAAAAATGGCGTGGCGCACCAAATCCAGCCCCTTCTGTGGGTCGAGCCGGCCGATGAAGGCGACGATCGGCTTGGGGTTGTCCGCCAGCATGAGCCGCTGACGCAGCGCTTGCTTATTGGCGGACTTGCCGTCGAGGTCCGCAACTCCATAGCGCACCGGGATATGACGATCCACCTCCGGGTTCCACACGTCGTAATCGATGCCGTTCAGGACGCCGCCATACTTGATGTGGTGGGTGTGGAGCGTCGGCTCCAGCCCGAATCCCTGCCCCTGGTCCTTGGTTTCGAAGGCGTAACGGGGCGATACGGTGGTGACGAAGTTGGCGTAAACGATCCCGGCCTTCAACAGGTTGAGGGCTTGGGTGTGATAGTTGTCACGCATCCGGAGGTAGTCGAAGAACCGGCCCGGATCGTTGAGACCCGTCGCCCGCAACAGTTCGGCGCCGGTGACGCCCTGATGCTGGTAGTTGTGGATGGTGAGGCAGACCCGGGAATGGGTCATCCCCATCGGCTGGTAGAACTCGTACAGGTAGACCGGCGCCAGCGCGGTCTGCCAGTCGTGACAATGAATGATGTCCGGATGCTTGTTGGCCTTCCACAGGAACTCCATGGCCGCCCGGGTGAAGAAGGCATAGCGCAGCACGTCATCGTGAAAACCGTAAATGCGACCCCGGTCGAAGAAGTGGTCGTTGGAGTGGGGTTCGATGAAGAAGCAGCGGCGGTCGTAGACGAAGCCGAAATAGACGGTGCAGTGGATGACCCCCTCGTACCAGGGTACCAGCAGGTCCTGGTAGTCCACTTGCAGGCCATAGATGTGGTCGTACCGCAGGCAGTCATATTTGGGCAGGATGATCTCCACGTGGTTGCCGCGTATCGCCAGTTCCCGGCTCAGCCCGAACACTACATCCGCCAGCCCGCCCACCTTGGCCACTGGCGCCATTTCCGGGGCGATCTGGACGATGAAGAGATCCCGTGGGCGCGCGAAGGGCGCCACCGTGGTGGGTGCAGATGCCGGTTTCGTCTCGGCCTCGGGCAGGGGCTCTGTCACACACCGGGACTGGGGTTCAGCCGGCGCGGCGACTGCCGCAGGGGCCTGTGCGAGCGGTAGCGGCGCCTGCTTGTCCGGCGCCGCCCCGGGCGGTGCGGACTCGACCGTTGCTAGCAGGACACTTGCCGGCGTGGCTTTCGCTATCGGCTTTGCCGCGGTTTTCCTGACGGCGGCGGCCCGCGGCGGGCTTGGCACCGGCGCAGCGGTGGGTTTGGCTTTCGCCTTCGGCGTGGATGCTGGCATGCCCGGGGTTGCGGGCGCAATGTCCTGCTTCGGCTGAGGTGCGGCCGGCGCCGGCAAGGCAGCGGCTTGCTGCGTGGCCTTGGTGTCTTGAGGACTATTCGAGGGAATGGGTTTTTTCGCCATGGCTATCTGGTTCTTGAAAAATGGAATGCAGCGGGCAACGGTGGAGCGTCGATTCGCCAATCAGTCTGTCACCGCCTGTTTTCCACCGCGCTGGGCCGGCGGCAAGGGCTTGAGCTTCAGCACGATGCCGGCCAGCGGCGGCAGGGTGACCGCCAGGGAATAGGGCCGATGCATCCAGGGCAGTGCTTCTGCCACTAGCGATCTGCCGCTGTTGCCGAGACCGCTGCCCGCATACTCGGTCGCGTCGGAGTTCATGAGCTCCGCGTAGACGCCGGCCGCGGGCACGCCGATGCGATGCTGCTCGCGCGGGACCGGCGTAAGATTGATCGCGACCACAACGCATTCTTCGTCGGTCTTGCGGAGATAGACCAGGATGGAATTCTGGTGATCGTTGCAATCGATCCATTCGAAGCCCTGCCCGTCAAAATCTAGCGCGTACAGCGCCGGTTCTCGGCGGTATAGCCCATTGAGATCACGGACCAGCCGTTCCACGCCCTGATGATTGGGGTAATCCCGCACATACCAGTCCAAAGCTTTCGTGCTGTTCCATTCTTCACCCTGGCCGAATTCGCTGCCCATGAACAGCAGTTTCTTGCCCGGGTGGGTGAACATGTAGAGATACAGCAGGCGGAGATTGGCGAAGCGCTGCCACTCGTCCCCAGGCATTTTGTACAGCATGGAATGCTTGCCATGGGTGACTTCGTCATGGGAGAACGGCAGCAGGAAGTTCTCGGAGAAGGCGTAAATGAGGCTGAAGGTCAGTTCGCCGTGGTGGTACTGGCGATGCACCGGCTCCTTTTCCAGGTAGCGCAGGGTGTCGTTCATCCAGCCCATATTCCACTTGAGGTCGTAGCCTAGGCCGCCGGCGGAGGTGGGCGCGGTGACCTGCGGATAGGAGGTGGATTCCTCCGCCATGATGAGGGCACCCGGCACTTGGTGATGAGTGATCTCGTTCAATTGCTGCATGAACTCGATGGCTTCCAGGTTTTCCCGCCCGCCGTACTTGTTGGGCAGCCATTCGCCCTCTTTGCGGGAATAGTCGAGGTAGAGCATGGAGGCCACGGCATCCACCCGGAGCCCGTCGATGTGGTACTCCTCCAGCCAGAACAGGGCGCTGGAAATCAGGAAGTTCTTCACCTCGTAGCGGCCGAAGTTGAAGATCAGGGTGGACCAGTCCTTGTGCTCGCCAAGGCGGGGGTCTTCGTGTTCGTAGAGTGGCGTGCCGTCGAACCAGGCCAGCCCATGGGCGTCCTTGGGGAAATGCGCGGGCACCCAGTCCAGGATGACGCCGATGCCGTGCTGGTGGCAATGATCCACGAACCAGCGGAAATCATCAGGGCTGCCGAAGCGGCTGGTGGGCGCGTAGTAGCCGGTGGTCTGGTAACCCCAGGACAGGTCGTAAGGGTGTTCGGTGACCGGCATCAGTTCGAGGTGGGTGAATCCCAGGTCCTTGGCGTGGGCCACCAGGCACCGCGCGAGGTCCTGATAGTTCAGGTATTCGCCCTCCGCATCCCGTCGCCAGGAGCCGAGGTGGACCTCATAGATGGAGATGGGCCGATGCTGCCAGTCGAACGCGGCGCGAGCCTTCAGCCAGGCCTGGTCCCGCCACGCGAAGTTACTCGGAGGTTCGACGATAGCGGCGTTGTTGGGTCGCAATTCGAAGCGGCGGCCGTAGGGATCGGTCTTGAGGAAGACATCGCCATTCCGCGCGCGGATCTCGAATTTGTAAACGATGCCAGGGCCAACGTCGGGGATGAACAACTCCCAGACGCCGTTGCCATGCACGCGCATCAGGTGGACGCGGCCATCCCAGCGGTTGAAGTCGCCCACCACGCTAACCCGGGTGGCGTGCGGCGCCCAGACGGCAAACAGGAGACCGGCGACGCCGTCTGCCTCATGCACCCGCGCCCCCAGCAGGCGATGGGCGTGCCAATGTTTGCCCTCGCCGAACAGGTGGAGGTCGAAGTCGGAGAGTTGCGGCGGATAGCAATAGGGATCGTGGGCGATATGCTCGCGATGCTCATCGTCCCGCCAGATCAGCCGGTAGCGCTCGGGCACCGCGTCGGCGGCGCCCCACCATTCAAACAGATCCGTGCCATCGACCCGCTGCAGGGCGTGCCCACCTTCAGCTATGGTGACTGATTCGGTATGGGGGAGCAGTACGCGCACCCGGACACCGTCGCCTTCGGGGTGGCGGCCTAGGAGTGCGAACGGATCCGGATAAGTGGCGGTGAGTAGTTGTTGTACTTCGGGGGGGAGAGAGGACGCATGCATCCGGTGTTGTTCCTGTGGTTTGGGGTTAAATTTGGGGTTGTCTTAACAACCAGTGGATCATCTCACGGAGTCGCTGCATCAGTCGTCACTTAGGGTGGGTACAAGACACCGCCCTGCAGCGACTGTCAGAGCGGTCCAACCAGTCGGTTTAGCAGCGCGGCCATGATCCTCCGGCTAGCATTGGCAAGCAAGCCGGTGGGGTAGGCGGGCTGCCCCCTTGCCCTGCCTCTCGATCAGCCCTTGATCTGCCAGTGCCGATTAAAGCACGACGCGTTCATCGGTATCCATGTCGGTTGCGCCACCCCTGCCGGGGGAGAGATCCTATCGGCCCTTTCTCGAGCGTCCTGGAGTTTCCAGGACAATGCCTGCTCCATTTGCTTTACCGGACATGATCCTCCAAGGTGTTGGGCTGCCATTTGCCCTACTTGCCAGAGAAGGATTCACCATGGATCCGACGGGAAGGAAATCAATGACACGCTAGTGGAATATGTGGCTAAGCTTGAGGAGTAGGGCTCCGCTCGAATCACAATATACTACCTAAATCCTGCATTCACAGGCACAAGAATTCTAAATAATCCATATATATCAGTGGTATAATATCAGGATCGAGTAATCATTCAAGTCATTATTCTAATGAAGACAAAGCCCTCGCCCACGCGGGAAAAATCAGCGGCCCGCAAACCCACTGGCAAAGTTTACATGTCAGCCACCACCAGCGGGCTAACCAGCCAAGCCGGTTTAATTCCGGTAGTGAAATACTTACAGCGTATTGGCTTTGAAAAAATAGTTAGCCAAGCGGTTCCACACCCACGCGGCGATAACGCGGACTATCAATTGACTGATGTCATTCTGCTGACGCTAGTCGGCATGATCGGCGGTGCCACCTCCATAGCAAAGCTGTGTGGCGTCTGGTCGGATAGTGTCTTGCGCGATATTGCGGGCTGGATAAAACTGCCGGTTGACACCACCATAGGGCGGCTCTTTAAAGAAGTCACTGACCGGCAGATCAGTCAATTGGAAAGTGTTAATCATCGGTTGCGAGGACAGATCTGGCGGCGGGCCCATCGCGCGGGAGTCTCTAAACTGGGTCTTAACCCGGTAGAGTGGATCGACATTGATTCCACGGTGGATGCGGTATGCGGTACCCAAGAGGGTGCCGCTAAAGGCTATAACCCCAAGAAACAGGGCGCACGCGCCTACCATCCGCAATTGGCGTTTCTGGCGGGAAGTAAAGAAATTCTGCAAGCCTGGTTTAGAACCGGCAGTGCCTATACCAGTAATGGCATCGTTGACTTCGTCAAGCAGTTGCTGGCGCATTTACCGAACCGAATGCGCATCATCGTGCGGGCCGATAGTGGCTATTTTGTCGGTGCCTTATTGGACTGGCTGGATGCGCAGGGCCATGGCTATCTGATCAAAGTTAAGCTCAGAAATCTGGTCGGTCTGCTATCTCAGCAGCACTGGACGGCCATCGCCGGACAGGCCGACTGGGAACACTGTAGCTTTGACTACCGCTGTCGTGATTGGCCAGCGCCGCGACGCTTCGTGGCGGTGCGCCAACGACTGAGCCAGGAAGCAAGCCCGCAACTCGACTGGTTGGCAACGACCCAATACGCTTATTTCTGCTATGTGACAACCGAGGCTTTAACACCCTGGCAAACCCATAACAAGTACGGCGAACGGGCTACTTGCGAAACCTGGATTGAAGAAGCCAAAGGACAAATGGGCATGGGCAAGATAAGAACAGCCAGTTTTGTGGCTAACGCGGCTTTATTTCACTGTGCGGTACTAGCTTACAATACCCTCCGCTGGATGGCCATCATGAGTGGCAGCCCAACGCTTCGGCAATGGGAACCCGAAACAGTACGAACCTATTTGGTTCGTGTAGCGGGCAAGTTACTCACGGGAAACCGGCAATTGACAGTTAAAACGCCAGACAAGCATCTTTATCCTCAGGTTTGGGAGGATTGGGTAGCGGTTGGTTTGGGTTCATGACCCAATAAATAAACACCACAATCAACGACTCTCATGAGCCTTCGTGCGGAGAAGGAGGGTTGAGTTTGGCTGGTCGTCACCCAATTCCCATCGTTTTTTGGAATTGCTGGTATATAGCGGTTAAAAATTCCTAAATCCACGGACACGCAAGGCATTAGCAGGCATCGAATCATGGCATCCGGGATTAACAAACAAGGCTTGCAGTCTGGTTTTTAGGGCTTGCAGGATTTAGGTAATAAACATCGCGCTGGTAACGTTTCGTAGCCTGGAGTTCGTGGAGATATTCCTGCGCCTGCTCGGGGTATTTGCCGCCTTCCTGGGCTATGACCTCCAGGAGCGCCGTCTGCACATCCGGCGCCATCTGCGTGGCATCCCCGCAGACATAGACATGCGCGCCCTCTTGTAACCAGGCGTAAAGGGCGCGGGCTTGCTGGCGGATGCGATGCTGAACATAGACCTTTTCAGCTCCATCCCGCGAGAAGGCCACATCGATCCGGGTCAGTAATCCCTTGCGTCGGTAATCCAGCCACTCGTTCTGGTAAAGAAAATCGGTTTCAAAATTGCGGTCGCCAAAAAATAGCCAATTGCGGCCGGCGGCACCTAGCGCTTCCCGCTCCGATAAAAAAGCTCGGAATGGGGCCACGCCGGTACCGGGACCGATCATGATGATGGGGGTTGAGGGATCCCTGGGAAGCCGGAAGTTCGGGTTCTCATGCACATAGACCGGCACGGTCCCGCCTTCCTCGACCCGGTCCGCCAGGAAAGTGGAGGCCACGCCATTCCGGCTAAGGCTGTGGGATTCGAAACGCACCACGGCCACCGTCAGATGTACTTCGTCAGGGTCGGCGGTCCAGCTCGAAGCAATGGAGTACAGGCGGGGCGGGAGTTTGCGGAGCAACCCGATGAACTCTTGGGCGCTCAGGCCGCGCACTGGGAACTGACGTATCACATCGATGATTTCACGGCCAAAAAGCCATTCCTGGAGTTGTTGGCGGTGATCGGGTTTCAACAAGGCATGCAGTTCGGCGGATTCGGTGAGGCTTGCATATTTCTCGAGGAATGGCCGCGATACGGTGGTGATTTCGTAGTCATTCAGCAAGGCCTTTTCCAACGATGAGCTGGCGCCGGAAGCGCTGGTCACGGTATCGGCGTGATACAAGTTCAGCACTTCAAGTAATTGCTCGACCCGCTCGGGCCAGTTGCTTGGGACGACGCCCAGGGCATCGCCCGGGGTATAACGCAACCCGGATTCCTCCAGGGAAAGCGCGATATGGCGAACGTCCTTGGTAGACCCAGGCGCGGTCAGTGGCAGATTTTCCAGCAGCCGGGCAGGGAAAGGGTGCTTTTTCGAATACTGTGAAGCCGGAATTGCGGTGCCTGCCTCAGAGGTAGTACTGGTCGAAGCCGTTGGTGCCAGGCACAGTTCATCCAGTATTTTCTCGATCCAGGCTTCGGCCACGTCTTCATAATCGACATCGCAATCGACCCGTTCCGTGATGGGTTCGGCGCCGAGTGCCGACAGACGCTCATCGAAATCCACCCCCGTCTTGCAAAAATGCTCATAACTGGAGTCACCCAGAGCCAATACCGCGTAACGAAGATGCTCCAGACGCGGTGCTTTTCCACTGTGCAGGAAACGATGCAGACCCAGGGCATTGTCGGGTGGGTCTCCCTCGCCTTGGGTGCTGACTACAACGAGCAAATCGTGCTCACGCTTGAGTTGTGCGGGCTTGTAGTTGGCCATCGACTCAAGCTTGACGGTAATTCCAGCTTCGGTAAGCCGCTCATGGAAGCCGCGGGCGAGTTTTTCGGCATTGCCGGTCTGGGAGCCGAACAGAAGCGTTATTCCGGCGGATACATTGGCGGGCAAAGGCGGGGGGGGTGACGGCACAGGCTCTTGAGACAACGCACCCCAACCGGCCACGAAACCGCTGACCCATTGGCGTTGAGCCGGAGTCAACGCGCTGAGCAGGGTGACGAGGGTCTCCCATTGTTGCGGAGTCAGGGGCAAACTGTAATCACTCATGGAAGGGCTCTCCGAGCCGGCAAAGGGCATGGGCTTATTTTCACGCCACGCCAAAACCATGAGGATCGGCGGGGTCCGGGAAAGATTAAAGGGTTATCATTAGCCGGGTATCATTGATGTCCACGTCCCGAGATTGATGAAGCTCGAGAGCCTGAGCGCATGACTGGGCCTGCTCCGGATCATTAAAATAGGCATAGATTTTTTCGCCTATCTGCTCCACTTGTCCGTCAAACGTCCGAATGATTTGGTGTAGCAAGGATTCTGCGGATAACACATCTCTGCGCACGGCCCCC
>JAJRDJ010000183.1 GCA_028678445.1 Methylococcaceae bacterium | reverse complement strand
GTTACGGGGTCATCGAGGCGCTGCGCGAACTGCGTCCCCACTCACGCGCGCTGGAACTGGTCCATCGGCTCGATCGGGACACGTCCGGCTGTCTTTTGATCGCCAAGAAGCGCAGCGCCCTTAAAGCCCTGCATGAGCAGTTCCGCGATGACGATGTGAACAAGAGGTACGTGGCGTTGCTGGCCGGGCAATGGGCCCAATCGCGCTGGCGGGTCGACGTGCCACTGAAGAAAAACGTCTTGCAGAGCGGCGAGCGCATGGTCCGGGTCGCCCGGGATGGCAAGGCCGCGGTGACCGAATTCCGGCGGCTAACGCGCTATGCCGAGGCAACCCTCGTGGAGGCCCGGCCCATCACCGGGCGCACCCATCAGATCCGGGTGCATGCCTTGCATATGGGGCACCCGGTGGCGGGTGACGAACGCTACGGCGATGAGACCAGTAACCGCCGCTTGCGCCAGTTGGGCCTGAAACGGTTGTTTCTGCATGCCCGGGAGACGACCTTCCGGCATCCGCGCACTGCGGAGCCGCTACGCGTCGAGGCGCCGCTCGATGACGAACTCGCACGTCTGCTCACGGGGCTGCCCGCATGAACGCCCGCTACGATCTGCTGGTTTTCGATTGGGATGGCACCCTGTTTGATTCCATCGGCTGGATTGTCGAATGCCTCCAGCATGCCGCGCGCGAAACCGGGTTGGCCGTGCCCGCCGAAACGGCCGCGCGCTCGGTGATCGGGCTCAGTCTCCATCAAGCCATGCAGGTGCTCTATCCAGGCTCATCGGACGAGCTTGCCCGGCAGCTCGCCGGTCATTACAGCAAGCTATACCATTCCCGCTCCACCGACTCGCTCGGCTTGTTCGAGGGTGTCGAGGACATGCTGAGCGCTTTCCGTGAACAGGGTTACCAACTGGCCGTGGCCACCGGCAAGGCGCGGGCGGGGCTGGATCACGCCCTCAGCGGAACCGGTGTCGGGGGATTGTTTCATGCCACCCGCTGCGCGGACGAGACGGCCTCCAAGCCTCATCCCCTCATGGTGCACCAGTTGATGGAAGAGCTGGGCGTGGCCCGGGAACGTACCTTGCTGGTGGGTGACTCGCTCCATGACCTCCAGATGGCCCATAACGCGGGCGTTGATGTCGTGGCCGTGGCATGCGGCGCCAATACGCGCAGCGAACTCGCGGAACTCAATCCGCTAATCTGTCTCGAAAAGACGGCCGAGCTTCTCATGTTATTTGATCAGGAAACCGAATGACGCAACAAATCCCTACCGAGAGTGAATCCACCCCACCCCAACCGCCCTCGTCCCCGCGCTGGGAGCGCGAAACCCTGGAAAAGGTCTTGCTGGCCTCTGTCGAGGAGCAGCGCCGTGCCCGGCGCTGGGGGATTTTCTTCAAGTCCCTGCTGGCCATTTATCTCGGGGTGGCCTTGTGGATGACGCTGAAACCCATGGGCAAGGCCAGTCTCGACGAAGGCTTCGGGCATACCGCCGTAATCGACGTGGTTGGCGTCATTGCCCCGGGGCAGCCGGCCAGTGCCGACAATATCATCGAAGGTCTGCGCGACGCCGTGGAGGACAAGAACACCAAGGGCATCATCCTGCGCATGAATTCACCGGGCGGCAGCCCCGTCCAGGCCGCGTATGTTTATGAGGAGATCCGCAGACTGAAAAAACTCAAGCCGGAACTGCCGATTCATGCCGTCGTGGCCGACATGTGCGCCTCCGGCGGTTACTACATCGCCTCGGCGGCGGACAAAATCTACGTCAATAATGCCAGCATCGTGGGCTCCATCGGCGTCATCATGGGCAGCTTCGGCTTCGTCGATTCCATGAAAATGCTCGGGATCGAGCGGCGCATCATGACGGCCGGCGAACACAAGGCGCTCATGGACCCCTTCGCACCCGTCGACCCGGTGGCCCAGCAGCACATGCAGGGTGTGCTTGGCTTGGTTCACCGGCAATTCATCGACGCCGTCAAACAGGGCCGGGGCGCGCGGCTTAAGGAGACCCCCGACATGTTCTCCGGTCTTATCTGGACCGGCGGCGAGAGCATCCGCCTCGGGCTCGCCGACGAACTGGGCGATGCCAGATCGGTGGCGGAAACCGTGATCGGCGCCAAGAAGATGCGGGATTTCAATCCCGAGGAAAATCTGCTGGATCGCCTGAGCCGCCGGCTGGGCACCGTGACCGGGCAGGTTCTCCTCGAGGCCGCCAACCAGTTGCAGGCCATGCCGCGCTAGGACTTGAGGATTCGCGAGCATGAGTCAGGCTTACGAGGTCATCGAGGAAAGTGCGGTTTACCGGGGATTTTTCAAGCTCTCGCGCTTCCGGCTCCGGCATACCCTCTTTGCCGGCGGCTGGAGCGAACCCTTAAGTCGCGAACTCTTTCACCGTGGCCGCTGCGTGGCGGTGGTGCCCTACGATCCGGTGACCGAGCGGGTCATTCTCATCGAACCGTTCCGCATCGGCGCGGTGGGCGACAGGGCCGTTCCCTGGCTGATGGAGATCGTCGCGGGTGCGGTGGAGCCTGGCGAAAGTCCGGAGGACGTCGCGTATCGTGAGGCGGTGGAAGAGGCGGGTTGTACGCTT
>JAJRDJ010000182.1 GCA_028678445.1 Methylococcaceae bacterium | reverse complement strand
GTCGGGTCGGGCGCGTAGGCGCTGTCGTAATAAGCCCTGTTGAGGGGTTCGAGGCCGTAGCCGTCGGCAAAGGCGTCGCTCGAGGCATAGTACCGGCTCGAATCCGCCTTGGGATAGATCGGCACCTGCATGATCACCGGCAGCGCCGCAGGCCTGTCGCGCAATGCAAGAGTGGTAACGCAGGCCAGCGTGCCGCCCGCACTGTCCCCGCACAATATCAGGCCGGTGAACTCGCGCCCGAACGCAGCGCCGTTCTGCGCAATCCACCGGGCGGCTGCTTCCGCATCGTCGGGCGCGGCTGGCCAGCGGTGTTCGGGAGCCAGGCGGTATTCGACCGAGACCACCGGCAGGTCAAGGTGCCGGGCGATCTC
The DNA here is from genome assembly GCA_028678445.1 of Methylococcaceae bacterium. Taxonomy (GTDB): domain Bacteria; phylum Pseudomonadota; class Gammaproteobacteria; order Methylococcales; family Methylococcaceae; genus UBA6136. Next base: position 4,072 of record JAJRDJ010000182.1, on the reverse strand, counting down.
TGCCGCCAGGCCCGCGTGGGTATCAATGCTGCCGACGACGAAGCCGCCGCCGTGGAAAAAGACCACCACGGGCCCGGGCTCGCGTCCGGCGCGGCGATCGAACAGCCTCAAGGCAATCGCACCGGCCGGCCCCGGCATGGAGACATTCCGGATGTCTGCCAGATCGCCCACCGGCAGGTCCAGCGAAGCCATCATTTCGGGCGGCATCCTGCGCATCCGCGCCATCAACTCATCGCTGAAAACGGGGCGCGGGTTCGCCGCCAGCATGTCGAGGAAGGCGCGGACATCGGGCCGGACCAGTGCTTCGGTCATGGAGGGAGGCTCCTTATGGACACTATCGGGAATCGGTTTCACCGGACGCCAAACGAATCAGGCAGAAAACCTGAACTCCACCATCGCAGTACCAGTCACCCACGGCCTGATCGGCTCATAGCAGAGCAACTCGCATTCGTACTCCTTCACTGCGCCCATCGCGACCAGCCAGTTGCGATATTCAAGGGCCCCATTGCCCGCCGTTTCCAGCACATAGTCATCGCTAAGCGCGAGCATGGCATCGATGTCCCTGCGCTTGATCATGTCGATCAGCTGATGATCGAACTCTTCGTTGACCTTGCCCATCTCGGCCATGCCTACCCAGTGGCTCAGGCCACCCGTGCCGACAATGGCGACGCGCTCGTTACCCTCGTGGGCTGCCACCGCATCACGGATCATCTCGCCGAGCTGGACGCAACGTTTGGGCCTTATCAACGGTTCCACCCCGGCGGCGATGTAAACCGGGATCATTCGCACGTTGTCCAGATCCTTGATGATCTTCAGATAGGGCACGAAGGTACTGTGATCGATAGTCAGGGCCTTGGCTACCGCCCAGTCGAAACCATGGTCATGGCCATATTTCATGATATGCGTGGCCATGGCCGGGTTGTTGGCGATGGGTGCCCGCTTGTGGCCTAGCCAGTTTTCATGGGGGCCGTCAACATCACCGATACCGATCAACATGCTCGGCAGGCAGTGGGGGCCAAATATGGTGTAGTGGTCATCGCCAATGACGATGGCTGTATCGACCCGCAGCTCGGTCAGGCGCGCGCGGATACGCGCAAACGCCGCCATTACAACCTCGACCTGCCTTTTGTCGGCAACCCCGGGTTGAGACGCGATCAGCGGCACGTGCGCAGTACAAAATGCTCCGACCAGACTGGCCATTTATTCTGTCCTCACGTCAAACTTTTTCCAAGACCTGCGCAGCGCAGCGCCGCGACCCATGCCTTTCGCACCCAGAGCGCAAAGCGAATCATGTTGAATTGCCAGCCTGGCAGCTGGAAATTGTTGGGCAGCTCACCGGAATTCATTTTCCTGAGATAATCGAACTGCAGCAACGGGTTGTTACCGTGCAGCAGCGGCCAGGACATCATCAGCAGCATATTGCTTACTCCATATGCACCAAGCGCCTTGACGTCCATCGTCCGCACCATTCTGAATTCCTCTTCGGCGAGCTGATACCCGGCCAGATAGCCGTCAGGATCCTTGAGGAACTCCTTCACCCGGGACGGTTCGTCGCCGAACTCCCACAAAATCTTCTCTATGGTGTTGACACTCATACCTGCACCTCGGGAAGGATCATGGTTGGAGGTGTAATTGCTCGCGAAGAAATCGGTAACAATCCTGCATGGTGGCCTTCGTCAGCGACGACTCGGGCGCAATGAAGTCATAGGCATGGGGTGTCTGCGGGGCAACATGAAGTTCGCAGTGTACGCCCGCTGCCCTCAGCCGCTCCGCGTAGGCGCAATCTTCCGGGTAAAAAAGATCCACCTCGCCCACGCACATCCAGGTCGGCGGTAACCCGGACAGATCTTCGCGCCGTGCCGGAACCGAATAAGCCGGCACCTTGTCCAGCCCCGGGGACTGGCCCAGGTACCAGCCCCAGGCGCCGCGATTGTTCCTGTTGTTCCAGAAAAAGTGCTTGATCCGATCAAGCGCCTGGTTCGCCGCGGTCCGGTCGTCGATCATCGGATACATCAGTGCTTGCATCGCTGGCTGAACACCCCCGCCATCGGCAATGCGTTGCACAAGCCCTGCCGCCAGGCCGCCTCCGGCGCTCTGTCCCAGAACAGCGATTCGCTCCCGGTCAATGCCGAACCCGGCAGCGGATGTCTGCATGAAATTCCATGCGTCAAAACAGTCGTCCAGCGCCGTGCACTCACGATCGTTCATCCCGGCATTGCCCATGATGTACCCCCCGCCGTGAATCCACAGCAGACCGGCGCCACTTGCCTTGGCCTCGGGACGAAAAATGCGTACCGTGCATTTCCCCACGGCCCGGTCCTCGATGTCGACTCCCGCAACAGGCTTGATTCCGGCGGGCATCAACTTCATCAGCAGATTCAATACGAAGTAGAACGCCGGGTTGTGGACAGGCAGCGCCGGCATCCTGGAGTAGGCCTTGCGTAGCTCGGGATGTACCTTCTGGATGTCCATGATCGATTGCTCTTTTCAAAATGGCCGCTGAGCGGGGCTGGCTCTTCAAATACCCTCGACGATGAATGCCCTGTGTCTGGCCGCTTTCAAGCGATGCGGCAAAGCTTCCTGATAGCCGGGGCTGTCATACCAGGCTCTGGCCTGTTCCATGGTCGGGAACTCCAGCACGACAATGCCGTCAGGCGCATCGCCCTCCAGCGCTTCGGTCTTCCCGTAAATGACCCGCGGCGTTATCTGAAAATCGCCTCTCAGCTCACGGGTTTTGCTCTGGTAGGCTGCAAATGCCTCGGCGTCGCCGATGGCTTCTTCACGAAGCACAATTATGTAAGCAGGCATTGCCATGGCTCTCGTTGGTAGTGATCAATGAAGACCTGTTGATGCTGCGGTTGCAGACGTTGAGTCAGGGACGACGGGATCGTCGCCCCCTTGTTCTGCTGCGATCTTGTGGGTCGCAATGCAACATAGCGATCAACCGAAGCACTGTAAAGTCGACGCCGATTGTCAGACGCATCAGGCAGGCGGATGCGCATGGGCGACGAAGGCACCGCGGCGCAACCCCGACGGCGGCTGGCTGCCAGCTATTTTTGAGCAATCAACTTGTAGCTCTTCAGGCGGCTTGCCTGGTCGTAGGTGACGGTCACAATACCCAGCTCATTGGCACGGTATTTACCGCAAAGCCGTTGCAGACGCTCCAGACATTCATCGGGCGTGCCGTAGATGCCGGATTCACGGGTAATTTCGAAATACTCCTGTTCCGAGGGGCTCAGCTTTCTGTAAAGCGCGGCCACTTCGTCGGGCGGATAAAATGGCACCATCCGCCCGTAAAGGAAGGCAAAAACCTTCCAGTAAGCCTGCGTGGCGGCAATCATTTTCGCTTCTTCTCTGGTATCCGCACAGAAACAGGCAGTCACAATCATGACTTCGGGATCGCCTTTGTGTCCGGCTGCACGCCAGGCGTTCTCGTAATCGTCAATGATGCTGACCGGGCGCTCCTGCGGCCCTATGAACAGCGCCAACGCCATCTTGTAACCGAGGCTGCCCGCCAGTGCCGCACTGCCACCACTGGATCCCAACATCCACATTTCCGGCTTCGGTACACCAGCCGGCATCACCTTCAACGTGGCGTATGGGTGACTCGAGGGAATGCTTTGATCGATGAACCCCTTCAACAGCAGCGCTTGCTGAGGGTAAAAATCTTCGCGCAGCGGTTGATACGGATACGCCAACGCATGACTGCCCAGGTCATCCGTTCCGGAGGCGCGGCCAATCCCCAGGTCGATGCGGCGCGGATACAGCGTTGCCAGCATGCCGAACTTTTCGGCAACCTTGTAAGGGCTGTAGTGGGGCAGCATCACGCCGCCACTGCCAACACGGATATTCTTGGTCTGGCTTGCGATGTGACCGACCAGGATTTCGGGTGCTGCCCCCGCGTAAGCTTCGCCGCCATGATGCTCTGCCACCCAATAACGTTTGTATCCCCACGCGTCGGCGGCCCTTGCCAGCTCTACCGTCAAAGCCAGGCCGCCCGCCCCTGACGGGGATGCCAGAACCGGCGACTGATCCAATACAGAGATATCCGGGGTCATTGTGCTGCGTCTCG
>JAJRDJ010000181.1 GCA_028678445.1 Methylococcaceae bacterium | reverse complement strand
TGGATTTATTCGAGCTGCGGCACCTGCCCGTATTGCCGGGAGGGCAACGAGAACCTCTGCCCGAATTTCAGCGCCACCGGCCGTGATGCGCCTGGCGGATATGCCGAATACCTGAAGGTCAGGGCCGATTTTGCCTATCCGGTTCCCGACGCCTTGACCGATGCCGAGGCCGCTCCCCTGCTGTGCGCCGGGGCCATCGGTTATCGCTCGCTCCGGCTGGCCAGGCTGCGGCCGGGAGACCGACTGGGTTTGATGGGTTTTGGCGCCTCGGCGCATTTGGTCCTGAAGCTGGTCCGGCATCGCCATCCCGGCATGGCGGTGTCGGTGTTTGCCCGCCAGCCGGAGGAACGCACCTTTGCCCTGGAACTGGGCGCCACCTGGGCGGGCGATATCGAGGACGCCGCACCGGAACCACTCTCGGCCATCATCGACACCACGCCCGTCTGGAAAACCGTGGTGCGCGCCCTGGGCAATCTGGCGCCTGGCGGGCGCCTGGTCATCAATGCCATCCGCAAGGAAGAAACCGACAAAGCCGAGCTATTGCGTCTCGACTATCCCCGGCATCTCTGGAAGGAAAAGACCATCCAAAGTGTCGCCAATGTCACCCGAGACGATGTGCGCGAGTTCCTGGCGCTGGCGGCAGCCATCCCGCTCCGCCCGGAGGTTGAGGAATATCCCCTGGAGGAGGCTAACCGGGCCCTGCAAGAGCTCAAGTTCCACCGCATACGCGGCGCGAAAGTGCTGCGAGTTGGTTATTGAGCGGGAAACGGCAAGGCAACGGGGACACCGCCCGACAGGCCGGATGAGGGTTCACGGGAACGCATCATCCGGTCTCGTCACCGAGCGTGAGCGCCTAGCTACCCCGCCTGCTGCCTGACAGCCTGCAGCGGTGCCACGCCGGCTCTTTCCAGATATTCCTGCCATTTTTGCGCCGTGAGTTTCTGCAACAGGGGCACGACGGGGTTGAGTTCGATCGGCGCGGCGTCCCAGTGGGTGTCATAACCAAGCTGCTCGGCTTCCAGCGCGACGCCGTCCTCGGCCAGCAGCGGCTTGAACAGCAGCGGCACGGCGGCGTTGAGGATGATCTGGGTCAGCCACTTGGGAGCATTCACCGCCAGCACGGGAATTTGGATGCTGTCGAAATAGAAGACAAAGAAGACCCGGGTGGTCTTCTCGTCAATGGGCAGCAGGAAGCAATAGTGCTTGATGCTGTTGCCGGTGTTGGACCACTGGTAGGGGTAGTCGTAGCAGATTTCGATGGAGCGGGTATTGACCCGCTTGCGGTTAACGAAATAGCGGGATATCTTGCCCTCGGCCATGTAGGTGTCATAGGTCATGTACACCCGCTTATCGTCGGCTTCGTAATGTGTCAGCTTGGAGCCGACAAAAGGCTGATACTTCCGGTGCAGGAAGGCATGGGCAAAATCGCAGATATTGTCGATGACCATGGAATGATGGGTCTTCCAGGTGTAATCGACGGTAAACCCGGCCCAGGGGTTATCACCCATCAGTTCGGGAATTTCCGGAATTTTCTGCTCTTCAGCCAGGGCGGGATCGCCCGGAAACAGCCAAATCAGCCCATAGCGCACCTCCACGGGGTAGGTCCGCAATTGATGCTTGATAAGCGACTTGCCGAAGCTGTCGTGGGAATAATCCGTCAGCCAGCCATCGCGGTTAAAGGACCAGCCGTGATAAGCGCAGCGCAGCTGGCACTGATCGACCGCCCCATGGGTGAGCTTGAGATGCCGGTGGGGACAGCGATTCTGCACGGCGGCCAAAACGCCATCCTCGCCGCGGAAAACGGCGATGGAAAGGTTCCAGAAGGTGATTTCCTTGACTTCGCCCTTTTTGACCTTGCTGTCGTATTCGACCGCATACCAGCGGTCCGGGTCCATGCCGGAGGAACGGGCTTTCTGCCGGGAGTTTTTGGCTTCCGTGAAAGCGGGGGGGCTCTGCGGGGATTTTTTTTGGGCATTCCTCATGGGGGAATCTCCGATGCTGATAAAGATGGATGGGAAAACGAAAAAGCGCGAAGACGAGCGCTTAACGCGGCCTGATGACGCCCCGGCGAACGAAATCGTCGTAGGCTTCCTGCACGGCCTGCTTGAGCGGCGTGGGCTGAAACCCCAGCTCCTCTTTGGCTTTGCCGTGATCGGCCTGCCGCCTTAGGGTCAGCAGACGTACGGCCGCTGGGGTGAAGCGCCGAGGCTTGTTGGGAAAGGCGCGGAACCAGGTCTTGTCCGCCACTTCCGCGACCGCGGCCATGACGGGCGCCGGCAGACGGAGGCGGGGCTTCCGCCGGCCCGTGACCTCGCCGAACAGCGACAGCAGGTCGTCCACGCTGGAATAGGCAGTGCTGATGATGTACTTCTGGCCGGAACGACCCTTGTGCATGGCCAGAACATGGCCCTCGGCAATATCGCGGGTGGAGACAAACTCGAATCCACCGGGGATGTAGGCCCGCAACTGGCCATGGGCGTAGTCGATCAACACCCGGCCGATGCGCGAGGGAGCATAGTCATGCGGCCCGAGAATGGCGCAGGAAGTGGCGACGACCACATTCAGCCCGTCCGCATGGGCTCGC
>JAJRDJ010000180.1 GCA_028678445.1 Methylococcaceae bacterium | reverse complement strand
GACTTGCTGGGGGCGAGACGCCTGCTTCCAATTGGCGTGGCACCCACCCACGGGTCCGCTGCCCGGCCGTGATTGGGTTCCGGGCTTTTGGCCCAGGCCAAATCAAAGTTGTGTCTGCAGATAATTCTCCAGACCTACTTTAGCGATCAGACCCAATTGGGTTTCCAGCCAGAAGGTGTGATCTTCCTCGGTTTCTTTCAATAGGGCCATCAATAGGCCGCGGGTCGGAAAGTCCTGAACTGATTCACACAGCACAATGGCTTCCCTGAGGTCGGTAATCACGCGGTATTCGAGTCCCAAATCATTTCCCAGAATTTCAGGCACGGTGCGTCCCACCTTGAGGGGTTGTCGCTGATCCAGTGTCGGCAGGCCCTCCAAAAACAGGATGCGTGCTATCAGCAGGCCGGCATGGCCTTGTTCTTCCTTCATTTCGTGCCCGAAATGCTCGGCGAGTTTGGTCAAGCCCCATTCCTGACACATGCGGCCATGGATGAAATACTGGTCGATGGCGGTCAATTCACCGGCCAGCAGGTGATTGAGTTTAGCGATAACGTCGGGATGCCCTTGCATGGTGTTCTCTCCTCCGGAAGGCCTGTTGGTTGCCGATCACCCGCACCGGGAAATCTGGCGGGGAAGTGCGTATACTAGCGCGCTTTTGGGGCCTACCTCCATCGGCCCTGGTATTTCACCCACCCCCGGACTGACATGACCGAAATTCAGTATGAATTGCGTGAGCGGGATCTGCTCGCCTTCAATGATCACCAATTGAAAAGTGTCAAAACACTCCAGAAATCCTTGCAACGCCACCAAGCCACCATCCCGGGTCTTCTCGTCCTGATCTCCATTTTCGTCTGGTTCGGCTACCAGGATTCGCTCACGGCGGCCTGGATCGCCATCACTGGCGGTATCTGGGGGGTTGCCGCACCGTTTCTTATTCGCTGGCAGACCCGTCGAAAGATCAGTCGTATGTATTCCAATGAAGACAAGGCGCGCATTCTCGGCGAATACACCTTGCGCATCGAGCCGCAGGCGCTAATCGAGGTCAGCAAGGTAGGGGAGTCACATATCAAGTGGGAAGATATCCTGCGTATTGAAGCCGGAAAGAATTATGCCTTCATCTTTGTAACACTAGATTCGGCCCTGATCATTCCGCGCGCCACGGTGAAAAAGGGCAACATCGCGGAATTTTTCGATGAAGTCGAGCATCGTCTCGAAAAAGCCGCCTGAATTCGTCTTCGGTGAACAGTCACCGTATTAATGGTTCGACGGCGTAACTGATGATTAACGCCCGCTCGATCACGCTGCGCCGGGGTACTCGTGTCCTTTTCGAGGATGCTTCTTTTACCCTGAACAAGGGCGACCGGATCGGCATCACCGGCGCGACTGGGGCAGGGAAGTCCAGTTTCTTCGAGCTCATTCTCGGCACACTGCACCCCGATACCGGGGAGCTGACCCTGCCGCCGGGTCTGGAAATCGCGCATGTCGCCCAGGAAACCCCCGCCGTAGACAGGACTGCAATCGATTATGTGCTGGATGGCGATCGTGAACTGCGCGCCATTCAGGCCGGGATCAGTGAGGCCGAAGCGGCGGGCGACGGACTGCGCCTCGCCCATCTGCATGCCCAGCTGGAGCAGATCGGCGGTTATGAGGCCAATGCCCGTGCCGCGCGTCTCCTGAATGGGCTAGGTTTCAGTCCGGGCCAGGAACACCGGGGTGTGACCGAATTTTCCGGCGGCTGGCGGGTGCGCCTGAATGTGGCGCAGGCGCTGATGTGCCGGTCCGATGTACTGCTGCTCGATGAACCCACCAATCACCTAGACCTCGATGCCGTCATCTGGCTGCAGGACTGGCTGTCCAGTTATCCCGGCACCTTGCTGCTGGTTTCGCATGATCGCGACTTTCTGGACGATCTGGCGACGCACATTCTGCATATCGAGCACGGCAAGGTTACGCTGAACACCGGCAATTACAGCGCATTCGAGACGCGCCGGGCCGAGCAGCTCGCCCAACAGCAGGCCTCTTTTCAACGCCAGCAACGCGAGTTGGAGCGCATTCAAGGCTTCGTCGACCGCTTTCGCGCCCAGGCCACCAAGGCCCGGCAGGTCCAGAGCCGCATCAAGGCGCTGGACCGCATGACCCTGATTGCCCAAGCCCAGGCCGATTCACCGCTGGAATTCAGTTTCAGCCGGCCCGAGAAATCTCCCTCGCCGCTCCTCAAACTCGATGCCGCCTCGGCGGGGTACGGTGACACACCCATCATCGCGGATGTGCAACTGACCATTAATCCCGGTGACCGGATCGGCCTCCTCGGCCCGAACGGCGCGGGAAAATCCACGTTCGTGAAATTGCTCGCCGGGGTGTTGCCGGCCCTGTCCGGTGAACGCCTCGCCGCCCAGGATCTACGCATCGGCTATTTTGCCCAGCATCAGCTCGAACAGCTCAATCCGGACGAGAGTCCCCTGCGCCATTTGCAGCGGCTCGATCCCAAGGCCACGGAAAAGGAACTGCGCGGCTACCTCGGCGGCTTCGGCTTTCGCGGCGATCAGGCTCTGGCTGCAGTGGCGCCGTTTTCGGGCGGCGAGAAATCGCGGCTAGTGCTGGCCATGCTCATCCATCAGAAGCCGAACCTGCTGCTGCTGGACGAGCCGACCAATCACCTAGACCTGCAAACGCGCGACGCCCTTAGTCTCGCGTTGCAGGAGTATGAAGGCGCGCTGGTGGTGGTCTCGCATGACCGCTACCTGCTGCGGACGGTGGCCGACGATCTGTGGCTGGTGGCGGATGGGGCTGCCCTGCCGTTTGATGGTGATCTCGATGACTACCGCCGCTGGTTGAGCGAGTACCGCCAGGCGCGGGAACGGGCCAGCTCTAGTGTTGCAGCCGGGGGTGCGGACGCCTTAGGCAAGTCGCAGCGCCGGGGCGGTGCCGAGCGGAAGCGGCAGCTCAAGCCACTACAATCCGCTGTAGACAAGGCCGAGCAGGCCATGAACCAATGGCTCGCGGCACGGCAGACGCTCGAAAAGGAACTGGCCGACCCCAAGTGCTACCAACCGGATGCGAAGGACCGCCTGCAGGCCTTGCTGGACGAGCGTGCGAGGATCGCGGAGGCCATTGCCCTTGCGGAGAATCGCTGGCTGGAGGCCACCGAAACGCTGGAAGCCGCCGCCGAGGATTCGTAGCATCCATCACCCGAGCCACAGCATGCCCCTCGTCAAACGATTCGTCGATATCTGTCTCTTCCGGAATGGCCCGCAGGATTTGCCAGCCTCCCGCTTTTTGCTGGGTCTTGTGATAGTCCTGAATGTGCTGGTCTCGGTCTTCCTGGCCGGTCTGGAAGCCGATCTGCCGCAGGCTATGCTGCAATCACTGCTCGCCCCCGCCTTGTTGGCGATATTCCTGTTTGGCCTGCTGAAGTTTTCCAAGCATTCCAACCGCTACACGCAGACGCTCACCGCTGGGATCGGCGGCGATGCGCTGATCACCGTGCTGGCCATCCCGCTGGTGCTGATCAGCCTCGCTATCCCGGACGCGCGCGCTTACATGGGGCTCCTGCTGTTCGCCCTGATGCTCTGGGAGATGGCCGTGATCGGACATATCATCCGCCACGCCATGGAAATCCCCTACATGGCGGGGTTGGGTCTGGCATTGGCCTACACGGCGCTCAGTTACCGGATTATGATGGCCTTGTTTCCATTGACCTGAGCAGGAGCTTACACCATGTCCTACCAAAGAATTCTGGCGGCACTGGACTTTTCCGAGGGCGGTGGCATGGCCGTGCGCCGAGGCCGCGAACTCGCCGAAAAATACCAGGCAGTTCTGCATCTTATGCATGTGGTTGAATTCATTCCTCCCGTGGATACCTCATTCGGTGTGCTGTCACCTTTCGAGGTGGACCTCACGGACCAGATGGTCGAGGCATCCAAAGTCCGGATAGCCGAACTGGCGGGAAAGCTCGGCATCCCCGATGAACAAAGTCTGGTTGTGGTGGGCAGCCCAAAGCTGGAAATTATTCGCGTTGCCGAGGACATCAAGGCGGACCTGATCGTGGTCGGCACCCATGGTCGTCATGGGCTCGCCGTGCTGCTCGGTTCCACCGCAGCCAGTGTTGTCAACCACGCAAAATGCGATGTGCTGGCCGTAAGACTTCAGGAGTAGGCTGATTTTTGCCTATCAGGGTGAGGCGTTCGCTTCCAACCCATTCGGCCCTCGCCTGACCCGGTCGCAAAGTGTGGAGCGAGAAGTTTGGTAGAATCGAGCTCCCCGAATTTGTATCCTCACGGGATGACGCAAAAACTCTATATCGAAACCCTGGGTTGCCAGATGAACGAGTACGATTCCGCCAAGATGCGGGATGTACTGAACGCCTCCCATGGTTTCGAGCTGACCGACAATCCCGCCGAGGCCGACGTCCTCCTGATGAATACCTGTTCAGTGCGCGAGAAGGCGCAGGAAAAGGTGTTTTCGGAATTGGGCCGGTGGCGGCCGCTGAAGCAGAACCGGCCAGGCGTCGTGATTGGCGTCGGCGGCTGTGTCGCCAGCCAGGAAGGCGAGGCGCTGCAGAAGCGCGCTCCTTATGTCGACTTGGTGTTCGGGCCGCAAACCTTGCACCGGTTACCGCAATTGCTCGATCAGGTACGCACCCGGCACACACCGGCCATCGATGTCTCCTTCCCGGAAATCGAAAAGTTCGATGCCTTGCCCGAGCCGCGGGCCGAAGGTCCTAAGGCGTTTGTCTCCATCATGGAAGGCTGCAGCAAGTACTGCACGTTTTGTGTCGTACCCTATACCCGGGGCGAAGAAATCAGCCGGCCGCTGGACGATGTCGTTGCGGAGCTGGTTTCACTCGCCGAGCAGGGTGTGCGCGAAGTCGTGTTGCTGGGCCAGAACGTGAACGCCTACCGGGGCCTGATGGATGATGGCGAAATCGCCGATTTCGCCCTGCTGCTGCATTATGTGGCCGCCATCGATGGCATCGAGCGTATCCGTTACACCACTTCCCACCCCGTCGAATTCAGTGACAGCCTTATCGAGGCCTACGGCGAAATCCCCAAGCTGGTCAGCCACCTGCACCTGCCGGTGCAGAGCGGCAGCAACCGCATCCTGGGGCTGATGAAGCGCGGCCACACCCGCGAGGACTATATCGCCAGGATCGAGCGGCTGCGGGCCATCCGCCCGGAGATTTCGCTCTCATCCGATTTCATCGTGGGCTATCCTGGCGAGACGGCAGCAGATTTCGAGGCAACCATGGACCTGATCGAGACGCTGGGTTTCGATCATTCCTACAGTTTCATCTACAGTCCACGTCCCGGCACCCCGGCGGCTGATCTTCCGGATGACGTGCCGCTGACCGAGAAAAAGGCGCGCCTGACCCGCCTCCAGCAGCGCATCAACGCCATGGCGGCCGACATTTCCCGCGACATGCTGCACAGCACCCAGCACGTCCTGGTCGAGGGCACCTCAAGGCGCGATGGCAACGAGCTATCCGGGCGTACCGAAAACAACCGCGTCGTGAATTTCCCCGGCGATCCCCGCCTGATTGGCCAATTTGTCGACGTGCTGATCACCGACGCCATGCCGAATTCCTTGCGCGGCCGCTGGGTGCCGCCGGGCAGCCCTGATCATTCTTCAGCCACACAGCATCACTCACTTGCCTAACTCCCTGACCACCCTCTCGCTCCATCTGGAGCCGGATGACAACGAGCGGCTCGCCAGCCTGTGCGGCCAGTTCGACGAACATCTTCGTCAGATCGAGCGCCGCCTGGGGGTGGAAATCGCCAACCGCGGCAATCATTTCACCATTATCGGTCCGGAACGGGCCGCACGGGCCGCATCCAAGGTCGTGCAGAGCCTGTTCGATGCCAGTCAGGAGGAGGTGATCACGCCCGAGCGGGTCCATCTTTCGCTGCAGGATGCGAACATCGAAGCCATGCTGCTGGCTGGCCCCGAAGCCGTGGCGGTGCCGGTTTTCCGTACCAAACGCAGTATCATCCGGCCCCGGGGAGCTAACCAGCAGCGTTACCTTTCGAACATCAGCCAGTGCGACATCAATTTCGGCATCGGCCCCGCCGGCACCGGCAAGACATATCTGGCCGTGGCCTGCGCCGTGGCGGCGCTGGAGCGGGAAGAGGTGCGACGGCTGATTCTGGCACGGCCTGCGGTCGAGGCGGGTGAAAAACTCGGCTTCCTGCCTGGCGACATGGCCCAGAAGGTCGACCCCTATCTGCGCCCGCTCTATGACGCCCTATACGAAATGCTGGGCTTCGAGCGCGTCGCCAAGCTGATCGAACGCAACGTCATCGAGGTCGCGCCGCTCGCCTTCATGCGTGGTCGGACCCTGAATGATTCCTTCATCATCCTCGACGAGGCGCAAAACACCACGGTGGAACAGATCAAGATGTTCCTGACCCGGGTGGGGTTTGGGTCCAAGGCCGTGGTGACGGGCGACATCACCCAGATCGACCTGCCGCGCCACAAGGAATCCGGCCTGCGCCATGTGCTGGAAGTCTTGCGCGAGGTCGAGGGTATCAGCTTCACCTTCTTCGGATCCCATGACGTGGTCCGCCATCCCCTGGTGCAGCGTATCGTCGCGGCCTATGAGGCTTACGATAGCTTGAGGCCACAGGAAGACCATGCTCGTTGATCTGGACAACGCCTCGGGAGACACGGTGCCCGAGGCCGCGTTATTTCAGCGCTGGGCCGAAGCCGCCGGGCCAGATGGGGAGGCCGAACTTGACATCCGTATCGTGGATGAAGCCGAGAGCGCCACACTAAACCAGACCTACCGTCACAAGACCGGCCCGACCAATGTGCTGAGTTTTCCCTTTGAAGTACCCGCGGGCATCCCCAACGCTTTGCTGGGCGATCTGGTGATCTGTGCTCCGGTCGTCGAGCGCGAGGCCCGCGAGCAGGGCAAGCCGCCCGATGCGCACTGGGCCCACATGGTGATCCACGGTGTCCTGCATCTGCGGGGTTATGACCACCTGGACGAGGCCGAGGCAAAACGGATGGAAGCGTTGGAAGTAGAAATTCTGGCCCGGTTAGAGTATCCCAACCCCTACGAGACCGAAGAGGCAATCCCAGCATGAGTGAGGAACTGGCGGGCGATCATCGAAGTTGGCTCGAGCGCTTGACGCACTTCATCTCCGGAGAGCCCGAGGATCGCGATGATTTGCTGGAATTGCTCAGGACCGCCCAACGCCGCCAGCTCATCGAACAGGAAGCCCTCACCATGATCGAGGGGGTGCTGCAAGTCTCCGAACTGCGCGTCCGCGACATCACCGTTCCGCGCTCGCAAATGGTCGTCGTGCCGCAGGACGCGGAAATCGAGACGATCTTTCCCCTGGTGGCCGAATCGGCCCACTCCCGT
>JAJRDJ010000179.1 GCA_028678445.1 Methylococcaceae bacterium | reverse complement strand
CCCAGGAAGATGGCCAGGGCCAGCAGTTCATTGACCAGCGTCTGCGCATGCGGGCGAACTGGACCCTCAACGACTACGTCGGCCTGGTGTACTTCGGCGAAGTCGACACCACCTGGGGTGAGAACAACAAGGCGGCCTGGGGTCAGGGCGGCATGTCGAACCTTAAAGGCGGCGGCGCCGACGGTGTCAACGTCGAGACCAAGATGGCCTATCTCGACCTGAAATATGAGGACACCAACTTGAGCCTCGGCGTTCAGGGTGTAGCCGACAACGTCCAGTCGATCGTGGCCAACGACGACATGGCGGCTGCGCAACTCACCCAGAAGATCGGCGGCGCCACGATCCATGCCGCCTATTCGAAGTGGGACGAAGACGTGGATGGGACCGGCACCTCCTATACCTCCGGTTCAGCCAATGAAACCAACCGGCGCAACGAGTGGGACGACTTCGACTTCTATCTCCTCGAAGCCAGTTACAAGGTCAGCGACGCCTTCAAGGTCGGCATCAACGGCTACTTCATGGACGACAACCGCGACAGTGCCCCGAACGACATCAGCGTCCGCAACAACGAAGTCTATTTCTACGGCGTGAATGCCGCGGCGAACTTTGGCGCGTTTGGTATTGACGGCTTCGTGCTGGCGCAGGACGGCAAGATGGAGCTCTCTACTGGCCAAGACATGGACTACTTCGGTTATGCAGCCAGCGTCAAGGGGACCTTCAAGCTGGCGAACGGCGATATCGGCCTGCGCGCCATCTACTTCTCCGAAGACGACGAAGAGGATGAAATCGGCGCATGGCAGGGCTTCAAGGGCGAGTATGCGTTTGTCAGCGAGAACCAGATGCAATTCCTGACCGACCCGTACGTCATGAACGATGGCAAGGAGCGTTATGCCGAAGCCGACGCGGCGACGCAAGGCTACGGTCTGATGGCCCTCGTCCTCAGCGGCAATCACAAGCTGCCGCAGGACATGTACCTGAAGTGGGGTGTCGGCTACTACATGGCGGCTGATGACAAAGCCAATATCGGAGTGAATGGTGCTGAAGTCGAACGCGAGGGCGATACCCTCGGCTACGAGGGTTGCCTCCGCATTGGCAAGAAGTTCTTCGAAAAAGTGGATGTCAGCCTGAACGGTTCCTATGCCGTCTACGACGACTTCTATGACAATACCGTGACCGAAGACGGCAAAAAGGGCGATCCCGACGATACCTACAAGGCCTACCTGATGGTCAACGTGCCCTACTAAGTCGCAACAAGCAGTTCGGTTGAGATGTACCGGGAAGGCCGGGCCGTGAGGTCCGGCCTTCCCTCTTTCGTAGGGTCGAGGCATGCCTCGCCCGTTATTGGGCACGCACGGTCATGACCGGGCGACGCAGGCATCGCCCCGTGTACGCATCCCCTATCAAAAAAACGCTTCGGTTTCCCGGCTGCTTTGCGTTAATATATAACGATTTTGTATATCCCCCCAACGTGAGGTTAATGCATGAAGCATCATGGTTTCGACTGGATGAAAACCGTTGTGATGGCGCTTGGAGCAACCGTGCTCTTCACCCTCTCTGCCTTCGCCGCCTTCCAGGAGGACGTGGCCCGCGATCTCGGCGTGAAGATGGCGACGCTGGTCGCCCCGGCCGGCAGCGAATGGCTGATCGATCTTGATGCCGCCGCCGGCATCCAGGCTGGCGACCTCTTCACGGTGATGACCAAGGGTGCGCCGGTGGTCCACCCGGTGAGCAAGAAGGTGATCGGGACGCTGGATGAGACTCGTGCCGTACTGCGCGTGACCAAGGTCAAAAGCGGCTATTCTTATGTGGCGGTCGTTTCCTCCAAGGGTGAACTGAGGCCCGGCGAGGAGGCGCGACGCTTTGCCGGCCTGCCGGCGGTCTTCTGGGATTACGCCGGCGACGGCGGAGGGGTCTTTGCCCAGTTGCAGGGGGCGCTGCCCGAACTGCACTGGCAGAGCTACGCCGCCGCCCAGGCGAGCAAGCCCGACCAGCCGCGCCCGGTGCCGGGGATGGAGCCAGGGCTGATCTTCGTCTTCAATGCCCAGGGGCTTGGTATCAAGGATCAGGCCTTCTCGCCGCTGCGGTTCTACCGCCCGGAGCAGCTCGGCCGCGGTCCCGCGCCCGCTGCTCCAAGCGGTGTGTCGGTTGCGGCGGTCCCGGTGGTTGTCCCGGCGCCGTCCGGGGCGAGCATCGTGGCCCCTGCCAGCCAGGCGGCGGCTGTCCCCGGCAGCAGTTCCCCGGGGATGTTCTCCGGGCTCCCCAAAATCTTCGGGGGCGGCGGCAGCAGTCCGCAGCCGGGACCGGAGGGAGTCCTCCCCGGCTACAGTCAGCGCGGGGGGTTGATCGTCAGCCAGATGGACAGCAAGGAGGGGGTTTGGTACGGTCCGCGCATGGATGGGCAGCCGATCGGCGTCGATGTGGCTGATCTCGACGGCGACGGCAAGCAGGAGGTGGCGCTCGGTTTCAAGGACCGCGTGGTGGTGGCGCGGGTCCTCGCCGGCCAGTTCGAAATGCTGGCCGACTACCCCGTGGGTCAGAGCGGCAGCGCCCTGACCCTCGATGCCCTCGACCTGAATGGCGATGGCCGCGCCGAACTCTACCTTTCCCTGGTGCTGACGAACAGCGTCAGGTCTCAGGTCCTGGAAATGCGCAACGGCCAACTCGAAGCGGTCGTCAAGATGGTGCCATTCTTCCTGCGTAAGGTTCATCTCGGGAACGAGGGGGCTGTGCTACTCGGGCAGGAGCTTAACCCGGAAATCATTAATCAGTCTCAAGATTTTGCCGGGCCGATCTTCCGCGTGACCCGCAACGGCGACCAATTACAACGCGGTGCCACCGTCGATGTGCCATCAGTTGTGACCCTTTTCGGTTTCCAGCCCTTCGCCTACGACGGACGGCCCCTGCTGGCTCGACTCAGCGTCAACGACAAGCTGCAGGTTCTCGAATCTTCCGGCACCACCCTCTGGGAGAGCTCGGATTATTTTGGCGGCTCGGAATCTTCCTTCGAGCGTCCCGAACGTGACCAGGGCGCTGGCACGCGCTACGTCTTCCTGCCGCCGCGTCTTGAGCCGGGACCGGGCGGTACCGTGCTGGTGCCGGTCAACGAAGGGAACCGCAACTTCACCTCTTTACGTAACTTCAGTAACAGTCACCTCAAGGCGGTAGCCTACGATGGCTATTCACTGGTGGAGCGCTGGCGCACCAAGCCGCAGGGCGGTTACCTGGGTGACTTCCGCATGGCCGATGCCGACAATGACGGCGCCACGGAGATCGTCATGCTGGTCAGGTTCTCCCAGGGAGGTTTTCTCAAGACCGGCTCCGGTAACAGTGCGCTGCTGATTTATGAGATGCAGTAAAGGCGGTTGCTGGTTGCTGGGGGCCGGTTGCTGGTGAACCGTGATCCGTGATCGGTGATCCGCGATCGATTGAGAAAATCAGGTGCAAAAACCAGCGGGGCGCTCGTGAGGGCGCCCCGCTGTGCATGGTCTATTTGACAGTTCACGCATAGAATTTTATAGTTGACACGCAATGTAATGAAAATGAAATGGAGCTTGCGCTCATAGCATGCCAACTGTTCTACGAGTAGGATCCTGGCGATTTCATTTCTATTCGGACGAGGGAGTTGAACCGCCACATATCCATGTGGCGACACCTGAAGGTGAATGCAAATTTTGGCTCGTGCCTGTTCGCCTGGCAAGGAATAAAGGAATCGCTCCCGTCACTTTACGGGAGATTGAAAAGCTGATTTTCGACCATTTGGAGCTACTGTTGGAGAAATATCATGATCACCACGACGCATGAAAAAGAAATTGCCGAGCCGGTTGCAATCAAGGTCTGGGTTGAGAAGCGAACAGTCTTTTTGGAACTCACGGATGGACGGATAATCGGTTTCCCTGCCGATCGTTTCCGTCTTTTAGCCAAAGCGACTGATGAACAGCTTCAGGAAGTGTCCCTACGGTTGGACGGTTATGCCCTACGTTGGGAAAATCTCGACGAAGACATTACCGTGCCCGGGATTGTCGCCGGTAATTTTCAACTTCCTTATCGCAAAGCGTCGTAAGTTGCAGAGTGCGCGAGGCAACGCCTCGCCCCTTGTATGAAAATCATGAAATAACCAGCGGGGCGCTCGTGAGGGCGCCCCGCTGGTTTACCGGTCGGTGAAACCAACCTCTCTGACATGCCGCAAAGCCACGATGACAATATCGTCGCCGTCGATGCGGTAGCGCAGCACATAATTGCGTCGCCCGAAGGGGATCACGACGTCGCGAAAGTCCGGCGTTTCCCTGGCCATCATACTGAAGCGCGGGTTGGCAGCCAATACGGCAGCCATCCTGCTGATCGCCAGCACTGCCCGCTGGGCGGCCTCGACATTCTGTGGGCGCAAAAATTCCCGGACGCGCTTGAGATCATCGATGGCCTGCGGCAACCATACTATTCGCACGGCGGCGCCTCACCCTCATCAGCGCCTCCCCAGGTTGCCAGCCATTCCATAACCTGTGCATGCGGCACCGCCCTACCGCTGTTTTGATAATCCGCCCAGACCGCTTCGCTCTCCTGCTTGAAGCGTTCCACGGCCTCCTCCCGATCGAGAAACTCGGCAATCGCCTGTTTCGCCAGCCAGTGGGATGAGCGTTTTCTGGCCAAGCCCAGCGACTTGAGCCTTTCTCTCTCCTGCTCGTCAAGTTTGACGCTGAGAGGGGATGTTTTTGTGTCCATGCCAGGTCTCCAGATCAGGTAATAATTATCTGTAAGAAGTATTACTTTTTCGAAGGAGTTTGTCAAAGGGCTCTGCGGGCAGGCGTTGTCTTTCATCAAAGGCGACAAATTCTAACAGCTTTTCTCTGCGCCTCCGCGTCTCTGCGTCAAATAACGAAGGTAATGCCGAAACCGGAAAGCAGAATCAATGTCAGCAGCAACCCCACTAGCCAGGCCGCTACAGCTCTGTTTCCATTAGCGGCGAGGGCCAGGGCGCCGGGGGCGGGGCAGCCGTCGACGCAGCGGTAGCAGGCGAAGCACTCCGGCGAGCGCACGGTGGTGCGCAGCATCACCGGCAGGTTGGCGGGACAGCGGTGGTCGCACTGGTGGCAGCGCACGCAGTGGCGGGAGGATCGGCGGATCTTGAGCAGCGAGGCCATCGCTACCAGTCCGAGCAGGGCGCCGTAGGGGCAGAGGTAGCGGCACCACGGCATCTGGAAAAAGACGCTAAGGAAGAGCAGGGCAACGAGTAGGGGCACGGCATGCCGTGCCCAGGGCATGTCCAGTATCTGTCCTCGATAAAGCACGATCACCACCCAGCCCAACACCAGGTACTTGG
>JAJRDJ010000178.1 GCA_028678445.1 Methylococcaceae bacterium | reverse complement strand
GAAGGCGCCCGGCACACATAAATGCCTTCCCCTTCGCATAATTGCTTGTACATGAATTTCTTCCATTTCATATCCTGGTGGTTGGCCGCGGCAAGCGCCGGGAAGTTATAGGCAATCAGGCCGCTCAGGTCTTGCCGCGACCATAACCCGAGGTCCTGCCAGAGATGGTCATCGCCGAGGCAACCGGCTACCAGCAGGTGGGCGATCCAGCCGGTTTCATCCCGCTGCGGATGGGCGGCATGGCCGAGGCAAAAGCGGATCAGGTCGTCCCGTTCCAGCATGCGGCTGAAATCCGCCCGTTTCCCAGAGGGGGCGCTGGCGGGAATTTCCAGCGTGGGAAAAAACCCGCGTTGCAGGGCCGAAAAATCGGACGGTTCCAGTCCCAGCGCATCGGGCAAGACCCCCGCGCCAGTGCTCCAGCTCGCCAGCATCCGGCAGAGCCACTCCGTATTGGGCGACAGCCGGGCCGCATGCCGGTGGTAATACCGGTAATACTGCTCGCGGTCCGGGGTGTCCCATCGGGGGGCGGCGTTCATCGCGGCCTAGTATTCGACCAGAATGTCTTCATCCCGGACGATGAACTGACAGGCCAGACGCCAGGTGGCGGGCATGTCGGTCACGGCGATGTCGTCGATTTCCTTTTGGGTGATCTTGCCCAGTTCCTTGAGTACGCCAATTTCCTTGGCCGTCAGATGCCCGCTCATGCGGGGTTTGCTGTCCACGCTGCTGACCTTGACCAGACAGGTCCCGCATTCCCCATCCTTGCAGTTGAAGGCGATCGGAACCTTGTTTTCCAGGGCCAGTTTGAGCAGGGTTTGCGTGTGGCTGCCAGCCACGGCGTAAACGGTTTTGTCCTTGTAGTCGGGACTGCTGAAAGTCACTAATGCCATGATGATGTTCCTCTGGTTAATGTTGGCTCCCCCTCTCCCACGGGGAGAGGGAATACGACTTAAGCCGGGCGAACCTTTAATTCACCGCCGAGCACCTGGGCCTGACAGGCCAGCCGGTTATGTTTGCCGGCGAAGTTGTCGCGGAGGATTTTGTCCTCCAGCACCGAGGGCTCGCTGAGATTGTTCCAGCCCTCGTCGACCTTCATCATGCAGGTGCCGCAGTCCCCCTCGCGGCAACCATAGGTAATGCCGGAACCGACCTTTTCGGAAATTTCGATGACGCGGGTGCCGGCGGGTACGGTGACGGTGACGTTAATGTCTTCAAACGTGATGGTGGCTTTGGCCATGGGTCTCTCCTAGGTTGAGTAAGTCTTTTTTAAAAAGTCGGACATATCGATGACGCGGGGCGGGCGGCGCCCGACCAGTTCCTCCGCCAGGTCCTTGCCGAACTGCCGGCAGCTGTCGATTTCCTCGAGTGTCGGGATCAGCTTCACCCGCAGGCCCTGCACCGGCACCCGCAGCTTCAGACCGCGCAGGCGATCCTCGATCATCCGCACGGCCTCGCCCGTCCATCCGTATGAACCGAAGGCGGCGCCGATCTTGCCTTTCACATCGATGACGGTCAGCGAGGACAACAGGTCCCAGATGGGCTTTACCGCGTCGCCGTTGATGGTGGGGGAACCCAGCACGAAGCCGTCGGCTTCTTCCAGCAGGTCGGCAAAGGTGCCGGTATCGCCGCCTTCGAGGTCGTAGAGCGAGGCGCGCACCCCTTCCACCTTCTGCGCGGCGGCGTAGATGGCCTCGGCCATGCGGGCGGTGTTGCCGTAAGAACTGATATAGAAAATCAGCAGGGTTTTCTCATTGGGGGACACTTCACTCTTCAGGCGCGGCGTGGACAGTTCCCGGTAGCGTTCCACATAGGCGCGGGGGCGGTCATGGAGGATCGGTCCGTGAGCCGGGGCAATACATCGAATATCCAGCGGTTCGATCAAGGCCAGCGCACCCACCACATAATCCTTGAAGGGCCGCATGATGTGGGCATAGTAGTATTCAAACGAGAAGCGGAAATCACCCACCTTGTCGTTGAACAGCCGGGCGTCGCAGAAGTGGCAGCCAAACACATCGCCGGAAAAGAGGATCTGCTCTTCCCGTAAATAGGTGCATTGAGTGTCCGGCCAATGCAGATAGGGCGTGTGCAAGAATTCCAGCGTGCGGTCGCCGAGGTCGATCTGAAAGCCCGTGTTGACGGGTGTGAATTCCATACTGTCGCGCTTCAGCAGCGCCTTCAGCATCATCTGGGCCTTGAACGAGATATACAGCCTGGCCTGGGGCGCGCGCTGCATGAGTTCCGGCAAGGCGCCGGTGTGGTCGGGTTCCAGATGGTTGAGGACGATGGCCTGGATTTCATCATAGCGGGCCACCTGCTCCAGCCGGGCGAAAAAGTCGTCGGCAAACTGCTCTTTCACCGTGTCCACCACGGCGACACCCGCGCTGCCCCGCACCACGTAGGCGTTGTAGCTGGTGCCGTTGGCGGTTTTCAGGATGATGTCGAAACTGCGCAGCGTCGGGTCCAGCGCGCCGATCCAGTGAACCCGGGGCGACAATGCCACCGGCTCCCTGGCGTTGACGGCGTTTTCGACGGCTTCGCCGTTCATGGTCGTGGCTTGCCCGAAGGGACGGCTTCAGCCGGACTCGGCGGACTGAAGTCCGCGCTACGCGGGCAGGTTTCCAGATCCGCCGTTAGGGCAACCTGAGTCTTCAGCCCGATCCAGGCGTCCACCCGCGCCGGGTCAAAGCCGGCTTCGCAACGCTCGCCCACTTGCAGAAGCGGGCGGCGAATCAGTAAAGGGTCAGCCAGCATCTGCCGCAGCGCTTGT
>JAJRDJ010000177.1 GCA_028678445.1 Methylococcaceae bacterium | reverse complement strand
GCGGTCATGGAAGGGCTGGATGAGCCCGGAGACCAGGAGAAGCGGGAAATGGAACGCTACCATACCCTGCTCAGGAAAGCCGGGGTGGCCGCCCTGCTGGGCGTACCGCTGATGGCGGCTGATCACTTCCATTTGCTGCCCGGTCTCGGTGGTCCGCTGGTCGGTGCTTTCTGGATAGTGATCTCTTACCTGACCCTCCGGGTCATGATCTACTCCGGTGGCCATTATTTCCGGGGCGCGCTCAAGAGCCTGGCACACCGGCAAGCCAACATGGATACGCTGATCGCGCTGGGCACCGGCGCGGCCTGGTTTTATTCGACGGTGGCCATCGTGGTCTCCGAGGGCCTGCCGCCCATGAGCCGTCACGCCTACTTTGAAGCGGCGGTCATCATTCTTGCCTTCGTTAATCTTGGCAGCGCGCTGGAAATGCGCGCCCGCGGCAAGACTTCCTCCGCCATTCGTGGCCTGATCGGCCTGCAACCGCGCACCGCCCGCGTGATCCGCGAAGGGCAGGAAATCGATATTCCGATCGCCGATGTCGGGCTGGGCGATGTATTGAGAGTGCGCCCGGGTGAAAAAATACCCGTCGATGGCGAGCTGATCGAAGGGCATTCCCGAGTGGATGAGTCCATGCTGACCGGGGAGCCCATGCCCGTGGAGAAAAGTCCGGGCGATGAAGTCGTGTGCGGCACGCTGAATCAAACCGGATCCTTCCTGTTCAAGGCTACCCGCATCGGCCGCGACACGGTGCTGGCGCAGATCATCGCCAGTGTGCGCACCGCGCAGTCCAGCAAGCCGGCCATCTCCCGGCTAGTGGACAAGGTCGCCTCCGTGTTTGTCCCGGTGGTCGTCGGCATCTCCGTGGTCACTTTCCTGATCTGGTGGAATTTCGGGCCAGAACCCGCCTTTGGCTATGCCTTTGTCACGGCCATGACGGTGCTGGTCATTGCCTGCCCCTGCGCGCTGGGCCTCGCCACGCCCATTTCCATCATGGTATCCGTGGGCCGCGCGGCGCAGAACGGCATCCTGATCCGCAAGGGGGACGCCTTGCAGGGTGCGGGCAAGCTGACCACCATCGTGCTCGACAAGACCGGCACCGTGACCGAGGGCAAGCCCAGGCTGACCGCCATCGAAACCGCTGGAAACTGGGGTGAGGAGCAGGTTCTGCAGTGGGCCGCGAGCCTCGAAACCGGTTCGGAACATCCACTGGCAATCGCCCTGCTGGCGGCCGCGGAGGAGCGCAGTACGAGCCTCCTGCCCGTCACTGGCTTTGGCGCGATTGCCGGTCATGGCGTGAAGGGCGAAATCGAAGGGCGCGCGGCGCTGCTCGGCAACCTGCCGTTCATGGAGCAGGAAGGGGTTGATTGCGGCCCGCTGGCTGAACGTATCAGCGCGCTGTCCGCCCTCGGTCAGACGCCGGTGCTGCTCGCCGTGGACAAGGTGGCTACCGGCTTGCTGTCGGTGGCCGACCCTATCAAGGCGGATTCCCCCGCAGCGATTGCTCGGCTCCAAGCGCTGGGCATTCGGCTGCTGATGGTGACTGGCGATAATGCCATCACCGCCCGCGCCATTGCCGACCAGGCCGGCATCGAGGAAGTGCGGGCCCAGGTCCTGCCCCAGGACAAGGCCGAGGTCGTCCGGCAACTGCAGGATGAGGGCGAGGCCGTGGGCATGGTCGGCGATGGCATCAATGACGCGCCGGCGCTGGCCCAGGCCAATGTCGGTTTTGCCATCGGCACGGGCACCGATATCGCCATCGAGAGCGCCGATGTGGTGCTGATGGGTGGGTCGCTGACCAAGGTGGCGGAGGCGATCAGCCTGTCCCGCGCCACGGTCAGGAACATCAAGCAGAATCTGCTGGGCGCCTTCATTTACAACGTGCTGGCCATCCCGGTAGCGGCGGGCCTCCTGTATCCGCTGTTCGGCCTGCTCCTCAATCCCATGATCGCCGGGGCGGCCATGGCGCTGTCTTCGGTCACCGTGGTGACCAATGCCAATCGCCTGCGTTATATCGGCAGGTAGTTTTCGTCTGGCGGGCATCGCGAGTCGGCTGATGCCTGTCAGAGCGCAGGCTGGTCCTTCCTCGGCACCGCTGAACGCGGTGCCGAGTACACAAGCAAGTAACCCGAGAGGGAACCACTAGCATCAGGAAGCTGGAGGAAATCCCCCCGCAATCGCTGGCAGGCTGTCCAGGCGGCGCTGAATTTCCTCGACCATCCGGTGGTACCCCGGCCCGCCAACTCCTCCATATTTTTTCTGGAACAGTGGGGCGGGAATACCTTCCGGCAGATCCTTCGCCTCGGGGAAAAAATCATCCACCTGGAAACCTTGCGCCAGTGTTGACTGCAGCCGGCGTGCCCCTTCCTCGCTGGTAATGGCCCCCACCGCAAAGCGCAACCCGGCCATATTCGCCAGCAGGTCGGCGAATGAAAAACCGCTCCCGCCCTGCTTGGAATCGATCTGTTCCTTGAACAAACCCACGCGGTCGCTCATCGGCTCGTTCGACAGGAGTTTCAAGGCGGCGCTGACCAGAAAGTGCCGCGGCCAATCCCGCCGGCCACGCAGTGTGACACTCCCCATGGTGGACCTGATCCGGGAGCGCATGGCCTCATCGAGAATCTCACCGACCAGTGGCTCCAGTCCTTCGTGGCCCAGCATAATCGCCAATGCGAAGATCGCCGCCCGATTTTCCAGCCGGGGATCGCGCGACGGGGACCGTTGCCGCGCCAGACGAAACGCTTCTTCCATCAAGCGCCCAAAGCCATCGGCATCCGGCGGCAGGTCTGACGCCGTCTGCAAGAGCTGCCGCAGGTACAGGCCCGTTTCGACTGCCACATCCGGCCGCTGCCACAATAGTTGAACAAGGGAAGGGATCACCTGCCGCCCAATTGCACCCGGCTCGAAGACGAGCTCTAAGGCGCCTGGCTCGATCCGCACCGCCTCCATGGCACCCATGATGCGGTGGAGCTGTGGATCATCCATCACCATCCCATGCAGCATGCCCGCCACCAGCCGGAGCGCAGGCGGTGGCACGTCGAACCGACCCAGCCTGAGCTGGTGCAAGCCGATATGGAAATGCCCGTTGTCGATGAAGAAATCGCCCGCCAGCCGCACATTCAGGAATCTGCGGTCCCACCTCGCCGGTCCCGCTAACGACAGTTCGATCCAGGATTCACTGGGCGCAAAGTGAAGCCGCGCCTTGTGTCCGCCCCTGATCCGGCCAAGGGCGGAATTCACAAGCCCATCTATCTCATGATCCGCAAGGCGCACGCTGCGCGGCTCACCCGGCGGGGGGCGCGAATCCCGGATCCGAGCGGCCATCGCGCGCTTCTCGCTCATATTCAGCACGTTGGGCTCGAACGCCAACGGCGCCTCCGAGACCGACAGGCGACCCAGTAGCATGACCGCCCCGATCAGCACACCACCTGCAATACCCGCCGGGACGAAAGACCAAGCCAGTTTTCGGATTCCGCCCAAGGCGGCGGCACCGAAATAGATTCCCGCCAAGGCGAAAATCGCGGGCAGTATCAGCGATTCCGGTGTTGGCCATTCGTTCCAGGCAACCGCAAGGCACAGCGCCATCACGATGCAATCGGCAACCAGCCAAGTGAGCCATGCGTAGATACGGAAACGCCCCGCCCATTTCCTCGCGGCCTCCGCTAATCCGAGCGGCGTCAGGACTCCCAGGACGAATGCCAATACGAAGAGCATCAGTTCGTGGCTCAGCAGTTTCCAGAGCCAGGCATGCACCTCGGCGGTGGTCTGGAAGGCCCAGTCCAACGGCACAAACGGTGCGTTCCGCGCGAGCCAGGCTCTCCAGAACAAAGCCGCAACAAACGTCCCCAGCGCAAGCGGCCCGATCCATGCCGGGACCACTGGCGCGCCCGGCGACTTACGAGTCGAGCGGCCTTGAATCGTCGAACTGGGTGGATTCATGGGCATGGGCACATTCCTGAAATCGCTATGAGGTAACGCACTGTTGACAGGGAGAGCTGGGGACTTCTACTTCACCCGAGCAATGGCAATATCCAACAGGGGCTGACTATCGCAATCCCTGAAATTGAAGTGCCACCATTCATTGGGCAGTACGGTGAAACCCTCGGCTTCCATGGCGCCGCGCAGCAGATCACGGGTGCGCCGTGCCGCTGCAGAGCCCCCTCTCCAGTCGGCATGAGCCCGCTCGGAAAAGTCATCGAAGACACTCGGCATGGGCACTTCGGTCCCGGTGTCGAGCGCATAGAGGCCCACATCCACCGCACAGCCCCGGTTATGCCGGGACCCTATTGCCGGGTCCGCGACATACCCATTCCGGCGATCCGCCTCGCTGGCGGAATTCCAGAGCGAGCGGGTAACGCTCCAGGGGCGATAGGCGTCGTAGACCAGAATGCCGTAGCCCTGCCCGCGCAGGGAGCGATTGACCTTGACCAGGGCCTCCGCGGGTTCCGGCAGCAGCAAGGCCCTGGCTTCCGGATAGAGCGGATGGCCGGTAAAGTTGTGAGCGGTGGCATAGCGGATATCCAGCCTGATGCCGGGATCGAGCCGGTTAACCTCGACCAGCGATACCCCGGATGTCACCGGCGCTGAGGCCTGGCAGCCCGACAGCGCAAAAAGGAGTCCACTCAGGATCAAGACGCGCTGGCGGCCAGCGGGCATCCTTGGAAAAACAGTCTCGGTCATCGCAAAGGCCTTCATTCCGTGGGAATGCCGCCTGCCGTCAGCGCCCTGGGATCCAGCAGCTTTTCCAGTTCCGGCCGGGGAATGTCGGTCATTTCCGCAGCGACTTCGATGATCGGTCGCCGTGACTGGTACGCTTTCTTGGCAATTGCCGCCGCTTTCAGATACCCGATCACAGGATTGAGCGCGGTGACCAGGATGGGATTCATGGCCAGGGCTTTTTGGAGATTGTCCTCCCGCACCACGAAACCCGCGATGGCCTTTTCCGCGAGCAGCCGGGCGGCATTCGCCAGCAGTTCGATGCTTTGCAGCAGGTTGTAGGCGATGACCGGCAGCATGACGTTAAGCTGGAACACACCGGACTGGCCCGCGACGGTAATGGTCGAGTCATTGCCGATGACCTGGGCGGCCACCATGCAGACCGCTTCCGGGATCACCGGATTGACCTTGCCCGGCATGATGGAACTGCCCGGCTGCAGGGCCGGCAGCTCGATTTCGCCCAGCCCCGCCAGCGGTCCCGAATTCATCCAGCGCAAATCATTGGCAATTTTCATGAGACTGACCGCCACCGTCTTGAGCTGGCCGGAAAGCTCGACGGCGGCATCCTGCGTGCTCAGACTCTCGAAAAAGTTATCGCTGGGCGCCAACGGCAGGCCGGTTTTCCGGCTCAGCACAGCGGCGATTCTTGCCGCGAATTCCGGATGGGCGTTGATGCCGGTGCCGACGGCCGTGCCGCCCTGCGCGAGCCGGTGAATGCGGGTCAGGGCCGACTCGATGCGGGCCACGCTATTCCGTACCTGCCGCGCCCAGCCGTCGAGTTCCTGGCCCAATGTGATCGGCATGGCGTCCATCAGATGGGTGCGGCCGGTCTTGACGGCATCATCGAGAGTGCGGGCCTTGGTTTCGATCGTCCCGGCCAGCGTGTGCAAGACGGGCAGCAAGCGTTCGTGGCATTCGATCGCGGCGCTGAGGTGAATGGCCGTGGGTATGGTGTCGTTGCTGCTCTGTCCCATGTTGACGTGATCGTTGGCACTGACTGGCCGCCCCGCGAGGCGGGAAGCGAGGGTCGCGATCACCTCGTTCGCGTTCATGTTGGTGCTGGTGCCCGAACCGGTCTGGAAGACGTCGACCGGGAATTGTTCCAGATGATGTCCCGCGACAATCTCCCCCGCCGCGCGCCCAATGGCCTCGGCGATGGCAGGTTCCAGCACGCCCAGCTCTGCGTTCACCTCGGCCGCGCATTGCTTGATCAGCGCCACGGCCCGAATGAAAGCCGGGGGCAGTGTCAGGCCGCTGACCGGCAAATTCTCCACCGCGCGCTGGGTTTGCGCTGCATACAGGGCATCCGCGGGGACTTTCAGTTCACCCATGCTGTCCTGTTCGATGCGGAAAT
>JAJRDJ010000176.1 GCA_028678445.1 Methylococcaceae bacterium | reverse complement strand
TTTTTGTCGCCTCCCTGAATATCAGACATTCGTCGAGCGGGGCCTCTCAGCCAAGCACAGGGTCTTCAGCGAATGCAAGCGTTATGGCAGCACCTCCACTTTCAGGTCATCACATTCCCAGGGCGATCTGGCCAGGGGTTTGACGCAGGCCCTGAGTGTTCCGTTGCTGGTGGCTTTCGCGCGGGTGGGTCTCCAGAAGTAGTACCCTTTTCGCACTGTGCTGATGGCTAGGATTTTGAACCTGGTACCATTCCTGGCGAACAGAATTTTTACCGGCCGTTTGGGTTTCACATTGTATGTCACCCAGCGGATAGCCTCTTTACTGCGCACTTTCCAAGTGGTCGGGGCATTCAAGGTGATGGTTTTGGGGGGTGTGACCAGGACTTCTGTCTCGGCTTTTGCGGTCAGCGCGCCATCGCTGACTTCGAGGACAAACCGGTAGGTTCCGGTTTGCGCCGCCGTGAAGGAAGCCCGGCTGGTCTCGGCCCCGGTCAGGACCACATTGACCGGACCGCTGGTTTGTGACCAGTGGTAGCCGAGAGGACTCGGCAAACGATCGGGATCCGAACTCTCACTGCCATCCAGAACCACCGACTGTCCCAGAACGACGCTCTGCTTCGGGACTGTTTTGGCGATAGGCGGCTGGTTGATGGCATTCAGTACCGCGACGGTGGTGGTGGCCGTGGCACTGGCCTCGCCATCCCCGACGCTCAGGCGGAAGACATAGGTCCCGACACTCGTGGGGGTAAAGCTCGCGGCCGGACTTTGACTGTCTTCAATGTTCGCGAGGGGTCCGGAGAGCTTGTTCCAGGCAATACGCAAGGCTTCGGGGCCATGATCGGGATCATCGCTGCCGCTACCATCCAGGGCGATTTTATCTCCCAGGGCGGCCGTCGCCGCGCTGAGGGCTTTGGCCACGGGAGGAAGATTGGTGCTGGCCGAGCGCGCAAATACCAGCTTGCCTTCGCGAGACAGCAGCCAGTTGCCCAACAGCGCGACGCGCGCCCCGGGCAAATCCCCGGTGTTGTTGTTGACCAGAAAGAAGGGGAGTGCCTGCCCAATGGTCCCTGCCGTGTTGCTGCCCACCACTCCGCCGAGGGTCGGTCCCCAGTGCTCCCCGTCAAAGTAGCTATCGTCACCCGGCTTTGACAGTCCGGAGGTGCCGGTCAGGTAACCCGCATAAATCTGCATGCGTTGGCGCACCGCATCGATCGACACAAAATCCCCGGCAAAATCCTTTCGGGTGCCGGTGGTGGTCAGGAGATAACCCCAGGACGCGAGGTTGCCGCTATCCGGGGCCAATTTTTGAAACGCGGCTATGTTATAGAGCAGGTTGGTTTTACCGACGAAACCGGAATACTGGCTATCGCCCGACAGGTCCAGGGTCAGGGCGGGATTGTCCAGGAATTGCTGGTGGGTGGTGTCGAGGTCCCGGTAATAACTGGTGTTGGTATTGGGATCCAGCACCGAGATGAACAGGGAGGAGGGTTTCCCATCACTGCCGTCGTGCGTCAGGGCCTGGGCTGTCTTGGCCACGGCCAGCACCATCAGCAGGGACAGACCGAGCCGCAGACCATGGCTCAAGGAGCCGGCAGGCAAGCATTTCATTGTGGCGTTTTCCATGATCTAGCCTCCCCTAGTATTGAAGCGAGAGGCCAGACCTGGCTTGCGGGAGGATGCAATTGTCCAGGCTGCCGTCGGGCGCATGGGTGTAGGCCGACACGGGGGCATTGGGATCGAACGGCGAACTGATGGTGTAGCCCTGGCCGCTGACGCCGATAAAGCTGCCCTGACCCCAGGCATGGGCAATGCCGCCATTCAATTTGCCGAATAGTGTCGGAGTCGTGGCGTCGGTGGCTATCCTCTGGATGAGCGTCAAGGCGTCGCCCGTGGGTTGCGGGTCGACCTTACGCCAGACGTAGGCGGCCTCCGAGAAATACTGGTAACGCCCTGTCGCGACTTCCTCCGGGGTGGGTGCTGCCCCGTCAATCTTGATGTAGCGATAGGTCTTGTCAAGCTTGGTATTCCGCTCCGTCGTCAGCATGCCCACGGCCCAGGCCTTGCTGGAACTGGCGTTGAAGGTGCTGTTATTGCTGCCATCGTTGAAATCCGCCAGACAGGTCTCCTCGGCTGTTACCTGGCCGGGCGCCACGACCACGGGACCTGAAACGGGATTGCTGATTTCAACGGGCAGGCTGCCCGTCGCGGCGCATGGGTGGTTCAGAAAATAGGCATTGATGGCCGCCTGTGTGCTGGCGCCGACGTTGCGCCGGCAGATATGCACCAGATCCGTCGTGAGGGAGCTTTTGTTGAATTCAGTGAGGGGCTTGGACGCCGCGACGGTCGATCCGCTGGGCTGGTAGTTCACCTTCACATCGCTCCACTTGGCGATCCGGCCGGAAAAAACACTGCCCAGAAACGCTTTGCTCAGGGACGGCATGCAGTAGGCGGTTTCCCGCCGTGCCGCATCGGTCAGACAGACCGGGTCAAGCTTGCCTTGAGCGGCCTGCGCCTCCTGCAAGGCATCACGCAGGTTGAGACTCACCGGAGTGTTCTGGATCACCCCCCCTGCGTTTTTGACCGTGAGCGTGGCCGCTATCCCGGAAGCCGTAGGCTGATTGTAGTGAACGCCGTCGATGACCGGATTGTAGTTGGCATCGCGAAAAATCTGCGGATCGATATCCAGCACCCCGAGGTCAGGCGTTACCGGGAAGATATCGCCGGGGCGGTCGGTGCGGCAGGTCCAGGAAAATGATCCCACCGGACTTTCAGTGCATTGTGGCGCGTCACCCGCCAGATTGCCGATACCCATGAAATTGACACCCTTGTCGGGCTCCATCAGGGGGTACACACCGGTGATCGCTCCGCTGCGGTTGCGCTTGAGTATCAGCACCCTGGGGTTGTTCAGGGTCAAGCCGGTGACTTTCGTTGAATTGACCTGGCAATAGAACGCCTTCCAGTAAGTTCCCTTCCCTGTCGCGTCAGCATCCTTGTATTGATCCAGAGTGCCGGAGACACAGATGTTGCCCAGCACCTGGATCAGGTTGTTGTCCTGAATGGTGCTGCCAGCGAAGTGTAGGGTGATATCCGGGGTTATGTTCGGTTTCAGCGCCGTGGCTGAAGGTCCATAGAAGGACAATGGCAGCGCAAGCAGCAGGTAGCGGGCGGGGTGCATGGTGGGCATGGCTTTCTCCAGATGTTGAGGGTAAGGCGGGAGGAGTGGAATGCGCTATATACCATGCTTAATAATGATTCGATAGACTGGCGCCCAGGCCTGGTCGCGTACAAGGCATCGCGGGCACACGGGATTCGGAGCGAGTAGCGGGCTATGGTGCGGTGAGGAGAGGGTGCCAGCCGGATTGTAGGTCGATTTCTTTATGATGAATTTTTTATAACGAAACCTGGGTCCCGGGAAGCTGTGTGGACCACTCGACCCTGGTGATCTGCTCGATCGACTCCCGCTGTCATGTTCCTGTCATGTCAGGATCACTCTCCTGTAACAGAAGGTTCACATAATGACTGTTCTTATGTACCCATTGGCCTGTCTTATGCGTCGCAGCTTTCTCAGTCTGGTTTTCTGCATGGTGTTGACTCCATCGCTTGCCTGGAGTTGGTGGAATGATGAGTGGAAATCACGCAAGCAAATCACCATCGACGCCAGTATTACCGGTGGCGACATCAAGGAAAACTTGACGGATTTCCCCTTGCTGGTGCGCTTGCATGCCGGGAATTTCAGTTACTTCAGTGAACTGGCGGAAGACGGGAAGGACCTCCGTTTTATGGCGGATGACAAGACGCCGCTGAAATATCAAATCGAGAAATATGACGCCATCAACGAAATGGCGCTGATTTGGCTCAGGGTTCCCAAGATCACGGGTGGCGCGACCTCCGATTCGTTCTTGATGTATTACGGGAATGACAAAGCCCCGGCCAGTGACGGGAGTTCCGGGGTGTTCGACAACGATACGGCACTCGTCTTCCATTTCGACAGTAACCACGCCCTGCCTCAGGATGCTACGGCCAACAACAATCACGCGAATGCATCCACGGCTACCCCCGAGCCGGCCGGTTGGATCGGCGGGGCGGCGAAGTTCTCGGGCAACAGCAGTGTGTCGGTCACGGCGCAGCCCTCGCTGGGGTTTAGCCCAGCCAAGGGCTGGACTTTTACCGCATGGCTAAAAGCTGACCAGCCTCAGCCCCAGGCCGAGGGACATGTCTTCAAGGCGGCGGACAATCTGACCTCGCTGGAATTGCTGGTGCGGGGTTCGACGTTACTGATCCGCTACACCTCGGAGGGAAAAGCGGTGGAAACACCTGCTGTCCCGTTGAACAAGCCGGGTCAGTGGCAGCATGTCGGTGTGGTGTTGCGAAATGACAAGCTGGAACTGTTTATCGATGGCAAGAACACCGTGGAACTGCCGCTGAAGCCCATGACCATGACGCCAGCCGTGACGCTCGGCAGCGATGGCACTGGCAGTTTTTTGCATGGCTATCTGGATGAAGTGCAGATTTCCACGGTGGCGCGCTCGGTAGACTGGCTGTCCCTGTCCTCGCGCAGCCAAAGCCCTGATTTCATCGTAGTCAACATGGGTGGCGATGAAGGCAATGAATCGGGCAGCGAAAGCTCCTTCGGTGTGATCATCCAGAATGTGACGATCGATGGCTGGGTGGTGATCGGCTTGACGGGCATCATGTTTGTCGTTGCCGTTATCGTGATGATCATCAAGGCGGTCGTGCTGACCCGGGTGCGCAAGGACAATCGCGCGTTTCTCGTGGCCTATGCCTCGCTGTCCGCTGAGTCGGATATCGCTGCCCTGGATCGGGAGGAATCCGAGGAGGACAAGGAGCTGGAAGACTCGGATTTCCTCGCGGCCATTGCCGGGAGTCACGATCATTACCAGAGCTCGCCGCTCTACCACATCTACCACACCGGCATCCGGGAGATGAACAAGCGGGTGGGCGCCACGAACAAGCCGCTGACGGCGGAAGCCATGCGCGTCATTCAGTCGGCGCTGGATGCCATCATTGTCCGCGAAACCCAGCGGCTGAACGGCAAGATGGTGCTGCTCTCCATCGCCATTGCCGGGGGTCCGTATCTGGGTCTGCTCGGCACGGTGGTGGGCGTCATGATCACCTTCGCGGTCATCGCCTCCACCGGTGACGTCAATATCAACGCCATCGCTCCGGGTATTGCGGCCGCCTTGCTGGCGACGGTGGCGGGTCTCGCGGTCGCTATCCCGGCCCTGTTTGCCTACAACTATCTCACCGTCCAGATCAAGGATGTGATCGCCGACATGCGGGTCTTCAGTGACGAATTTCTCTCCATGATCGCCGAAAAGGCCGCCGATCGCTTACGCACGGATTAAGCCATGAAAGTTGATTCCGAAGAGAAAATCTATGACGACATCAATATCACGCCGATGCTGGATGTCGCTTATGTATTGCTGCTGATCTTCATCATCATGACAACGGCCACCGTACAGGGCATTACCGTCAATCTGCCCAAGGCGAGCAGCAGTCCGAGCCTGGCCAAACCGAAAACCAAGGCGGTATCGATTACCCAGGATGGCTCCCTGTATCTGGATACGTACCCTGTCACCTTACAGGAGCTGGAAACCCGGCTCGCCCAATACAAGGCGGCTACCCCGGACTTGCCGGTAGTCATCAAGGCGGACTCCAGCATCCAGTATCAGAAGGTGGTTGAGGTATTGGATGTGGTCACCCGGCTGGAAATCAGCCAGTTGGGTCTGGTCACGCAGAAACTGGTCAAGTAGGTTTTCGGTGACCATACAGCTTAACTCCAAGCCGACGGGTATTCGCGGACCTCAAACATGCTCGGGGCCGTCAACTTTCTACCCGAAGTGGCTTGAGCCGGGTTGTTTTAACTGTCCGGATAGCCAATGAAACACAAGCGCCTGCTCAAATATCTGCCCGCGCTTGGCGGGCTCGGCGTGATTATTCTGGTGGCCATACTGGTTTATGTATTCAGGGAGCTTTTCGATAAACCGGCGCAATCCAAGAAGCAGGTTCAGCAGATTTCCGTAGTTCAACCCGCGACACCCCCACCGCC
>JAJRDJ010000175.1 GCA_028678445.1 Methylococcaceae bacterium | reverse complement strand
TCGGGCATCGGAATCCCATCGATGTCGAAACCCTGCCCGTGATCGTATACCCGAACACACAGGTCTTCCTCCTCGATAAAAATGCACACCCGGACGGTTTGCTCCGTGTCAATGGGGGTTGAGTGCTCGATGGCATTGACCATGGCCTCGGTCAACACGAGATTGAGATGAAAAGCCAGGGCGTCACGATCGCCACCGTAGTTCGCCAGCGCCCGCGCCACTTCCTCGGCAATGTTCCCGATCAGGCTGAGATAACGCTTTTTATTGGGAACCACGATATCAACATGGATATCATCGGTATTCAGCATGGTCGACCTCCCCCCTCAGGTTTTGGCCAGAGCGTCCTCGAGCGTTGGGAATATCTCGAACACCCGGTGCAGGCGGGTCAATTCGAACATGGATTGTACGCGCGGCTGCAAACCGGCCAGAACAAACGAACCTGATCGCAGGTTGGCGTTTTTATATCCGGATAGCAGTGCGCCCAGCCCCGAGCTGTCGATAAAGCTCACCCCCGAGAGATCCACGACCAGCTTTTGCCCGCCCGCCTCGAGCAAACCGAGAATCCTGTCCCGGAATTCGCCGGAATTATGCGCATCCAGCCGCTCCTCCAACAGCTTCACTACGGTGCGATCATCGCGGGTTTCCGTCGTGATGTTCATCGTCTGCTCCTGATCAATGAAATTTAGAGAGGACTGAACTCACCTTCTTAACGATTCAAATCGGGGGAGTGGCGGGTTATTCCTCGGTATCTACTACAGAAGATACCAGAATCTTGTCGACCCGGTTACGGTCCATGTCCACGACCTCGAAGTTAAGCTTGCCCCATTGAAAATGATCGGCGGCACGTGGCACATGACCGAGCTGCAGCATCACGAAGCCGCCAATGGTATGAAAGTCTCCCGATGCCTCATCGGGTAACTCTTCCACCACGAACAGCTGCTTGAATTTTTCGATCGTGAGGGTACCGTCCAGCAGCCAGGAGCCGTCCTCGCGCTGAATCGCTTCGGGCTCATCGTCTTCGGTTTCATCCGAGGGGATATCGCCGACGATGGCCTCCATCACGTCCTTCAGGGTTGCAAGACCGGCAATTTCTCCATATTCATCGACCACCAGCGCCAGCGCGATCTTGGACCGCTTGAACTCCTCGAGCAACTGGACCGGACTGAGTGATTTCGGGATATAATTCACCGGTCGAACTGCCGCCGCCAGTCTTAATTCCTCGCCGGACAGCGCCCGCCGCAGGAGATCCTTGGCCTCGATTACGCCCAAGACATTATCCAGCCCATTGCGGCAGACCGGAATGATGGAATGCGGGCTCTCGATCAGCCGCTTGAGATTTTCCGCCTTTGGATTCGCCACATCCAGATAATACATATCCATACGGGGCGTCATGATGGCGCCGACCTTCAGCGCATCCAGGCGCATCACATTGGAGACCATTTCCTTCTCACCCTTGTGAAAGACGCCCGCTTCCGTGCCTTGATCGATCATCATCCTGATCTCCTTCTCGGTGATCATGGGCTCCTCGGACTTTTTGGCCCGCAGCAGCAGCAGCACCAGGTCCGTCGACCAACTCAGCAACTTCACGAGGGGATACGCCACGATCGAAAGCCCTAGCATGGGCCGCGCCATGACCATGGCGATCCTTTCCGGCTTGAGCAAGGCCAAACGCTTCGGCACCAGCTCGCCAATGATGAGCGAAAAATAAGTAATGCCGATGACCACGACGGTAAGAGCGAGGCCCTCACTGTAGTGGGAGATCTCGGGAAACTGCTGGAGATACAACTCCAGCTTTCCAGTGAGCGCCGCCTCGCCCAGCGCGCCGCTCATAATGCCGATTAAAGTTATGCCGACCTGGATGGTCGACAGAAAATGGCTGGGCTCGTTTGCCAGGTTCAGCGCGGCTTTGGCACCGGCAAGGCCCTTCTCGACAGACTGCTGCAGGCGGATTTTTCGAGCGGAGAGAATCGCGATTTCAGACATGGCGAACAGGCCGTTCAGAATGAACAGGCCCGTCAAAATAAGAACGTCCATTCAGGATGTAGGGTGGTTGACCGGAAAGCTAGGGTAGCGAATCCCCGGCAGGGATGCAAAGACCGCTGGCAAAGCGTAACGATTGCAACCGCCAATATCCCGACAATCCGCTTGAGAATCCCCGGGCGTATCCGTAATCTCTCCAACTCGGTGAACATCCCCCCCCTACCGGGGCCCATCGCCCAATCATCCGGCGCCAAACCATTCAGGTATGCACAATCCCCATTTCAGTTATCGTGCGGATATCGACGGGCTGCGGGCCCTGGCGGTGGCTGCGGTCGTGACCTTTCATGCGTTTCCGGACGCCCTCCCGGGCGGGTTTGTTGGCGTGGACATTTTCTTCGTGATTTCCGGTTTTCTCATCACGCACATTCTGCGCCGCGAGATCGCCGATGCCACTTTTTCAATCCGGGTGTTCTATGCACGCCGGATCCGGCGACTGTTCCCCGCGCTGGTGCTGGTGCTGGGCGTCACCCTGGCGGTGGGCTGGACCCTCCTGCTGCAGGATGAATTCCGCATGCTTGGCAAACACACACGAGCGGCCGCCAGCTTTATCGCGAATATCGTCTACTGGAAGGAAGCGGGGTATTTCGACGCCGACGCGGAACTGAAACCGTTGCTCCACTTATGGTCGCTAGGTATCGAGGAGCAGTTTTACATCCTGTGGCCACTGCTGATAGCCTTGGCATACCGGTTCAAGATCCCTTTTTTAGCGCTGGCCTGCGGGCTTGGCCTGGCTTCCTTCGGCGCCAATCTGAATCTGATAGGGACAGATCCCGCTGCCGCGTTTTTTCTGCCCCATCCAAGATTCTGGGAACTGATACTGGGCGGTCTGCTCGCGACCCTTGAAACGCGACAACGCGTGCCAGCCGTCAATCTGAACCTGGCCGGTCCGCTCTCACACTCTCCGAAAGTCTGGCTGCGGGACATAAGCGCCCTGACCGGCCTGGTCCTGATCCTTATAGCCGTGTCACGAATGGATAAGACCGTCAGCTTCCCTGGCTGGTGGGCGCTGCCACCCACTCT
>JAJRDJ010000174.1 GCA_028678445.1 Methylococcaceae bacterium | reverse complement strand
TTCCCAGCCAGCGTTTCATCTGCCGGTTCATGTCGCCGCCCTGGGTGCGGTGGCATTCGTCCACGAAGACATGGAACCGGCCATGAACGGGTGGCGGCGGGCCTTGGAGGTCGGCCGGATCGAACTTGTGAATGAGCGCGCACAGCAGGCGGGGCGTGGGGGCTCCCAGTTTGGCGACAAGCTCTGCCCGCGAGGTGATGCGCGGCGCAGGGGAGTTCTCGCCGATGACCCCGGCGTTTTTCATCACGCCCTCGATCTGCTTGTCGAGTTCGTCGCGGTCGGTGACGACGAGGATACGGGCCTCGGGATCATGCTCCAGCAGCCACTTGGCGAGCAGCACCATGAGGATGCTCTTGCCGCTGCCCTGTGTGTGCCAGATGACGCCGCCCTCGCGTTTGCGGATGCGCGCCTGCGCGGCCTTCACGCCCGCGAACTGGTGCGGACGCGGCACTTTCTTGATGCCGTTGTCGAAGAGGATGAAGTTCCTGGTCAGGTCGAGCAGGCGGGCCTTCCCGCACATCTCCGCCAGTGGTCGGTCCAGCAGCGCGCCGGCCACCAGGGGAGCGTGGTTGGCCGCTTTCCACTCCACGAAGAACTCCTCCTTGGTGGTTACCGTGCCGTAGCGCAGCCCTTGTGAATCGCTACCCGCGAACACCAGTTGCACCGTGGGGAAGAATCCGAGGTTGAAAATCGGCTCCTGATTGGTGATGAGCTGGCGCACGCCGTCCGCAATCTCGACCGAACTGCGCTTCAGCTCGATGACGCCGATGGCGAGGCCGTTCAGGTAGAGGACGAGGTCAGGCCGCCGCTCGTGGCCGCCCTTCAGCGTGACTTCCTCGGCGAGGGCGAAGTCGTTCCTTTCCGGGTGCTCCCAATCCACCAGATGCACCGTGTCGTGCGCCTGCCCGGCGGCGGTCTGGACCGGCACGCCGTAGCGCAGCAACTGGTAGGTGCGGAGGTTGGCCTGATAGAGCGTGATGCCCGTCGCGTCCACGGCGGCCATCAGCTTTTGCAAGGCGGCGGCAATGTGAGCGTCCGAATAACCACGGGCCTTGAGGTTAGCGCGGAGCAGTTCCGCCTCGATGCACCGGTTGTGCTCGCGTTGGTGCCACTCACCAAGGTAGCGGTAGCCGAGGCCATCGGCTCGCGAGGTATCGGTGAACAGGGCGACGACGCGGTTTTGCGTCTTGCGTTCGGAGCGAGGTTGTTCAGGCATCGGGTTCCATCGGCAATCAGTTTCCTGCCGCGTCTCCGCCGACAAACTTGTCCCACAGGGCGGACTTGAACCAAAGCGGCATGATGTCGGATTTCATCTCCAGCTCATGCCCTTCTGTGATTTCTGCCAGCCACACTTGGCCATGACCGGAGTTGTCGAAAATATAGGCACGGTTGGTGTACTGCACAGCCTCGAATAAAAGACCCAGCGAGCGGTGATAGCGTTCGACAATCTTGTCCTTGGGAACAGGGTGACCGCCCTGCCGCACCCGGTTTTCTACACGGGCAATATTGATCTCCGGATCTTCGGTCGCCACATAGTACAGGTAAGTACGAAAACTCTTTTCCTGAGCCTTCCGCAAGAAAGCCACTTTGTCTGGATACGACATCACCGTTTCAAATGTGAAAGACACCCCCGCAGTCAGCAGGGATTGACGGAGAAAGTCCGCGGCGACGGAGCAAAAATAAGCGTTGACGGCGACATCGTGGAAAATCAGCTTGTTATCGTGAAAGCGCAACGCCGCCGCGTCCTCGCGTAAATCCGCCCGCGCCAACAAGCTTGAACTGGAAAAGAACGGCAGGATTTCATCCGCGGAGCTGTGCACGCCATACGCCGCCAGGTCGAGACAATCAGATTGCCGGATGTCCTTCTCGATTTCGTCCGGGTTGATATACACGCCAAGCAAGTTCGGCGCGATGACTGACTTGATCGTGCTTTTACCCGAGCCGTTCGGCCCGGCAAACATCCGCAGGCGCGGCGTTGCTGGCGTCATTTCTTTAAGCGCACCACGCGCTGGCCGGGCGAAACGGGTATCCCCATGGGCAACTTCCTGAGCACTCGGACAGAACCATCCGGCGAGGACTCGACCAACTGGCCATTGATCGCCTCGATCACCTTGCAGCCTGCCGCCAGCGTCTGGTAGTAGGCCTGCTTGACCGCCCCCTCGGCCAATTCCGGAATGCACGCTTCCTGAAAGCGCATGCTCTTTTCGTCAGGCGTTGGAAGTGCGGTGGGTGGAGAGTGGGAAGTGGAGAGTGGAAAGTGTTTTTGTTCGGTCATTTTTTATTCTCCACTTTCAACGGTTGTTTCTTGCTGGTCTTGACGATGGAGACCAATAGCTTGACCAATTCCTCGGCCTCTGGATAGATGCTGGTGCAGTGGTTTTGGCTCAAGTATTCCGATTGGTGGAGCAAGTCGAGCCAATACAGCGTTTCATTGGCCTCTTTCAGCGCAATATTCATTTTATGGGTGAAATCGGCATGGCTTTCCGCATGTTCCGCTTCGCGAACTAATGCGCCGATCGCGGTGCCGCTTCGGAGCAACTGCTTGCTCAGCAAATATTCTTTCTTTTGGGCATTCAAGTAACGGGCGAGTTTGACCATTCGCAGGGCGAAGGCGAAGGATTTGTTCCAAAGAGGACCTTTGGAAAGTTGAGAGTGGATAGTTGAAAGTTGAAATTGCGTCATCGGGCACTGTCCACTTTCAACTTTCCATTTTCCACTAATCTCGTCCGCCCGGTCAGCAGCTCCTGCATCATCGCCTGTTTGAGATTGCGGGTCTTGACGCGGCGGGCCTCCAAGCCCGCCATTTCGGCGTCCATGCCGCAGGGCGCAGCGAATTTCATAGCTCGCCTGCCTGCTGTAAATAAGCGCGAGATACAGCGGCGGAGTACCATCGACCCTTGGCGATCATCTCATCGAGCAATGGTTTCACCTGCGGTATATCCCCCCGCTCCTTGGCGCGTAACAGGAGCGAGAGCGTTCTAATGGGGGTCAATCCAGCACTTGATTAGCAAGCTTCTTCAGCCATCCCGGTTTTCGTCAGGCAGACAGCGCATACTGGCTGCTTTAACCCCACGAGG
>JAJRDJ010000173.1 GCA_028678445.1 Methylococcaceae bacterium | reverse complement strand
GTTCGGCCACCATCGGCATCAGGCGCCCCCCGGATGGCGTCACGGTGCGGGCGGGTGAGCTTTATCAAGCGCTGGGTCTTAACCGCAAGAATGGCGACTACCTCCAGATTCGCATCGCGGGAGCGAAACCCGATCTGCGCTGGGTCAGCCTTCGTTGCGGAGCTTGGCCGGTTGAGGTGCCCGGCGTCAAGGAAACAGCCAAGGCCAGCCAGCAGCCGGGCCGCCCGCGAAAAAAACTGCTGCTCGCCCTCAGTTGGCAGCCCGCTTTCTGCGAAAGCCAGCCGGACAAGCGGGAATGTCGGACGCAGACAGCCGCCCGATTCGACGCCAGTCATTTAAGTCTCCACGGGCTCTGGCCGCAGCCTCAGAGCCTGAACTATTGTGGTGTTCCGGCAAGAGAACGCGCCACGGATGAGCGCCGCCGCTGGGAAGCCTTGCCGTGGCTAAACCTCAAGGCCGAGACCCGCCGCCAGCTCGAGCAGGCCATGCCGGGCACCACTTCCGGCCTGGAGCGCCACGAATGGGTCCGGCATGGGAGCTGTTTCGGTAGCGATGCGGAAACCTATTTTCGTACGGCGTTGGCCCTGCTCGATCAGGTTAACGAGTCCCAAGTCCGGGAAACCCTGGCGGAACGCGTGGGGGAAACCGTCACGGCCAGGCAGCTGAAGAACGCCTTGGAACAAAGCTTTGGCCCCGGTGCGGGTCGGGCCCTCGGGCTTCGCTGCAGCCGGGATGGCACCCGCAAGCTCATCAGCGAAATCCGGATCAAGCTCAGGCATCCTGTAACTGACTCGACCCGACTCAAGGACGCACTTGACCTCTCATCACCGGCCAGCAGCAACTGTAGTGCCGGTGTGGTAGACCGGGTGGGGCTGGATTAACCTGGTACCAGACTGAACCCACCGATGGCCCGAAAACCTACCAGACCCGTTGTAACCGGAGGCTTCGATAGCGGAGCCTTGAACAACATCGTCCAGTCAGTGGCGCTCATCGGTGCCGGAATCTGGGCGGTTTACACTTTTATCTACCAATCCGAGATTGCGCCCAGCCTCGCGCCACCGACGGTGACCCTGTCCAGTACCCTCGAAAATACCGGTCACCGGGGTGATATGACTGCAATCCGTTGCACCTTGACCCGCAGCAACGGAGGGCAATCCGCTGTGCGGGTGGAGGCCCTGACGTATAACGCGATCGGTATCAAGGAACATTTTCTTCCGAGTGACGATACCAATCCGCGGTTTGATCTGAGTCGCCCGGACGGCGATACCGTCAATCTGGCGCGCTATTATGCCGAGCCTGAAAGGCAGGAGGTCATTCTGAAAATCGCGAAGTTGTTTGCCGGAGCCGTCAGTGAAGGGGTGGTATCCGAACTGAATCCGGGAGAATCGGTCACCCGGGATATTTTGTTTTATGCCGACCGGTCAAAGTTCGACCGGATTCGCCTCAAGGTCCGTCTGGTTTACGCCAAAACTTCCGATCCGGGAGTGCCCCTTGCCCTGGAGACAGACAGCGAAGGGATGATGAATGCCGTCGAGACGCCGGGTTGCCTGAAATCCGGCGCGCAGTGTGGCTCTGTCTTCTCAGTCGACTATGTAACGGAGCTGTCGCTCTGGGATTAGCCCGTATGAAGGCGTATTCCACCTGAGCGCTAAAGGCACTGTTTCGCCAAAGTAACGCCAATTCATGCAAACATTCCGTGCGAGCTGGTCCAATTAAGGGTTGGCTGTTGATTTGGGGCTATGCGAGAGTAAAGCGGCATTCGACTACCCACACCCGAGCCTACTCCCGGATGTATGGGGGGTTGCTGTGGTTTAACTTTACACAGAGACCCATTGCGATAT
This sequence comes from Methylococcaceae bacterium, assembly GCA_028678445.1. GTDB lineage: Bacteria > Pseudomonadota > Gammaproteobacteria > Methylococcales > Methylococcaceae > UBA6136. Next base: position 945 of record JAJRDJ010000173.1, on the reverse strand, counting down.
CAGTTTGGCCGTTTCAGGCGATTTTCATTCCTCAGACCCGGAGGATGCTTATGAGCGAGCACGCATCGATTGCACTCAGTGAGGGGCAGAACATGATGAAAGCTCAGGTCAGGCGCACCGCCTGGACGGCGGCCACACTTGCTGTAGTGCTCGCTTTTTGGGACGCCATTCTGGGCTTTGTCCTGCATCTCATCTTCTATGTCATAGAGTTTCTCGAGCTCGGGCTGGAACACTTCCTCGAAATGCTGTTTCACCTCGAAAGGCACGAGGCACAGATGTTTACGGCCTGGATAGGTGCGGCCTCTTTCGTGGCGCTGGGTGGCTATGTCTACGTCTGGGTGGCACGTTCATTGCGATCGCGATTCCAGTCTTGGTCATCCTTTTTCTCCTGGATGAAAGGCAAGGCGCAGGAGAATTGGTGGGTATTATCTCTGCTCGCCGCCATCGTATTGGGCAATTTCCTACTGTTTTGAGGGCTTGCCGACAGGCCGTGTGCTAAAGAGCGCGATAGAGCGGCAGGGCCTTGATGCGGGCGTAGATTTCTTCCTTCATCGCCTGGTATTCAGGGCTGCCGATCGCCTTGAATCGGGCGGTGAATTCTTCGGCATCCATGCTTTCCGGTAAGTCCTTCAGTAATGGGATAAATTGAGTCTCTTCAGCGCTCTGGCTGAGAATTTCCTGAATCCTTCGCGCTATGGCCGGCGTTCTCACCGCGCTCTTACCGAACAAGGCGCCGGCCTCGTCTGCCGCAAGGTCAACAAAGCTAAAGCCGCTGCCGTCATGGGTGTCGTGCAGTTCCTTGGCTAGGCCGATCATTTCGACCAGCGTACCCTGGCCCGACATGGCCATGGCGGCCGCCCCAAGAAAATGCTTGGCGGTATCAACCCGCTTGTTGAGCAGCACGCCCCGCCTTGCGGGCTGGTTCGTGGTGGACAGGGCGACGGC
>JAJRDJ010000172.1 GCA_028678445.1 Methylococcaceae bacterium | reverse complement strand
TTTTTGTCGGGGCTGGGGTCATCCTCATCATGACAGCCGCCTATCGCTTGCGTCGGGTGCTGAGTTTTCTTGACCCTTGGGACGACCCACTGAACAGTGACTTTCAGCTCAGTCAGGCCCTGATTGCATTCGGTCGGGGGGAATGGAGCGGCGTGGGGCTAGGGTCCAGTGTTCAGAAGATGTTTTATTTGCCAGAGGCCCACACGGATTTTCTGTTCTCGGTAATCGGCGAGGAACTGGGGCTGGTCGGAACGACCTCCGTTATCCTATTGTTCATGATGCTGGTCTGGCGTGCCTTCGTTATTGGACAGCTCGCGGAAAATTCCGGCACCCGTTTCTCCGCCTTCCTGGCCTATGGCATCGGTATCTGGTTCGGTTTGCAGGCATTTATCAATATGGGTGTGAACATGGGCCTGTTGCCCACCAAGGGTTTGACCTTGCCGCTCATGAGTTATGGTGGCGGTAGCGTTATCGTGATGTGCGCCGCTCTGGCCATTTTGTTCCGTGTGCGTAGCGAGGCAATCGCGGCAGTAACCGCCAAACCCAGGGTGAAGTCCTCATGGGCAAACGTGTGATGATTCTCGCGGGGGGCACCGGCGGGCATGTCTACCCGGCATTGGCGGTGGCCCGCGAGCTACTCGATGGCGACCACGATGTCATCTGGATGGGGACTCGCAAGGGGCTCGAGGCTCGGGTCATTCCGGCGGCAGGCATTCCCGTGGAGTGGCTGTCGGTGACGGGCATCCGGGGTAAAGGCTGGCGCGGTACCTTGAGCGCTCCCTTCATGCTTCTCCGATCCTTGCGTCAGGCCCATGCCATCGTCCGCCGGGTCAGGCCCGATGTGGTGCTGGGCATGGGTGGATTTGTCTCCGGTCCTGGTGGACTCATGGCAAGTGTCCAACGCATACCGCTGGTATTGCATGAGCAGAATCGTGTGCCGGGTACCACCAATAAGCTGCTGGCCGGGCGTGCGAGGGTGGTGCTCGAGGCCTTCCCCGAGAGTTTCAAACCCACCGTGGGTGCACGCTGCACCGGTAATCCGCTGCGTCGCGAAATCGCTGGCTTGCAACCTCGAACCGCCTGGTGGCTACCCGGCAGTCCCCTGAAGATATTCGTGGTAGGCGGCAGTCTGGGTGCCAAGGTCTTGAATGAGACGATGCCCGAGGCATTAGCCCGGATTGGTGAGCCACTTGAAATTCTTCATCAAACCGGCGCCGCCATGCGGAATGAGACTGAAGCCCATTATGCCGAGGCGGGTTTGAAAGCCACGGTCACGGCCTTCGTCGAGGATATGGCCGCTGCTTATGCCTGGGCTGATCTTGCCATTTGCCGGGCCGGAGCCATGACGGTCAGCGAACTGGCGGCGGCGGGCTTGCCCGCGATTTTGGTGCCATATCCCCATGCCATCGATAATCACCAGACCCAGAACGCCCGCTTCCTCACCGATGCCGGCGCGGCGGTTCTGCTGCCGCAAACCGAATTGACCCCCGAGCATCTGTCGCAGGCGATCAGGGATCTGGTAAGCACCCCCGGCAAACTAGCCGGGATGTCTCTCCAGGCCCGCTCCAGGGCGCGGCCCGATGCGGCGCGCGTGGTGGCGAATATCTGTCTCGAACAGGCAGGGACAACTCATCAAACCGGAGCCGTCCCATGAAGCTTGACAATGAAATTCACGGCCAGCACGGCATGAGCCGGATTCGCCGCATCCATTTCATCGGCATTGGTGGCACAGGCATGAGCGGCATCGCCGAAGTACTCCTCAATCTCGGTTACCAGGTGTCAGGTTCCGATTTGGGCGGAAATGCCGCCACCCGCCGGCTGGCCGGATTAGGCGCGGTTATCCATCGGGGCCACGAAGCCACTAATGTCGAAGGAGCCGAGGTGGTCGTGGTGTCGACCGCCATCAATCGCACCAACATTGAAGTCGACACGGCCCTGAAGCAGAAGATTCCGGTCATTTCCCGGGCGGAAATGCTGGCTGAGTTGATGCGGTTTCGCTATGGCATCGCCGTGGCGGGCACTCATGGCAAGACCACCACTACCAGCCTCGCGGCCAGTGTGCTGGCGGAGGCGGGTCTTGATCCCACTTTCGTGATTGGCGGCCGCCTCAACAGTGCCGGTACCAATGCACAATTGGGACAGGGTTCGTTTCTTGTCGCGGAGGCTGACGAGAGCGACGCCTCATTCCTGCATTTGCAACCGATGATCGCGGTTGTCACCAATATTGATCGCGATCACATGGAAACCTATGAAGGGAGTTTCGATCGCCTGAAGCAGACTTTTGTCGAGTTTCTCCATCACGTGCCGTTTTATGGCCTCGCCGTGCTGTGTATCGAGGATGCCGGCGTGCGGCAAATTCTGCCGGAAATCAGCAAGCCCGTGATGACTTACGGGTTTGGTCCGGAAGCCGATATCCGCGCCGTCGAAATTCGCCAGGATGGCCTGCGCAGCCTGTTCAGGGTCGTCCGCAGAGGCCATGACCGCGATTTCGAGGTAACGCTGAATCTGCCTGGCCGGCACAATATCCTGAATGCCCTGTCCGTCATCGCCATCGCGGAAGAATTGGATGTCGAGGAAGCCGTCATTCAACGCGGACTGAGCCAGTTCAAGGGGGTGGGGCGCCGGTTCCAGGTGAATGGCGATGTGCCCCTTGGTGATAAATCTGTGACCTTCGTCGACGACTACGGGCATCATCCCCGCGAGATCGAGGCCACACTGGATTCAGCGCGGCAAGCCTTCAAGGGACGACGGCTGGTCATGGTGTTCCAGCCGCATCGCTACACGCGGACCCGGGATTTATTCGAGGATTTTGTTGAAATTCTCTCCAAAACCGATGTCTTGGTTCTCACTGAGGTGTATCCGGCGGGGGAGAAGCCCATCAACGGCGCGGATGGCCGTTCGCTGTCCCGCGCCATTCGCGTGCGTGGCCAGATTGAACCGGTATTTGTCGCCGAGGTGGGCGAATTGGTTGAGGTACTGCCGGGTATTCTGGAGCCGGGAGATGTCGTTTTGACCTTGGGTGCGGGCAGTATCGGCCAGATTGCGCAAGAACTGCCGCAACGTTTTGGCGCGGCGCTGAGCGGGGTATCGCCTTGAGCGCGCTGGCTGAGCTTCGGGACTCGCTCGCCCTGAAAATCCGGGGTGAGCTTAGGCTCAATGAGCCGATGGCGGAACACAATTCCTGGCGTGCCGGCGGACCGGCCGAGCGGTTTTTTCTGCCGGCCGACCTGGAGGATTTGCTGGTTTTTTTAAAAGCGCTCCCGGCGGATGAGCCTTTGCTCTGGTTAGGGCTGGGAAGCAATCTCCTGGTGCGTGATGGCGGTGTGCGCGGGACTGTGATTTGCACCCGTAATAGATTGAAACTTCTCACTTTGCACGAACCGGGCGGGATAGAGGTGCAGGCCGGCGTGCCCTGTGCGCATGTGGCCAGGTTTTGCGCGGAACAGGGGCTGGTGGGGGCGGAATTCCTGGCCGGCATTCCCGGTACCATGGGTGGAGCGCTGGCCATGAACGCCGGGGCGTTTGGCGGAGAAACCTGGAGTCTGGTGCGGCGGGTGACGACGGTGGACCGGCACGGCCGCCTCCGGCAGCGTGAGCCCGGGGATTTTGCTGTCGGCTACCGCTGTGTTCGCGGCCCTGAGCAAGAATGGTTCGTGGGTTGCGACCTGGTTCTGCAAAAGGGCGATGTAAGCGCAAGTCGTTCGAAAATAAAAGGTCTGCTGGCGCGTCGTAATGAAACTCAGCCAACCAGCCAACCGAGTTGCGGTTCGGTTTTCAGGAATCCCGAGGGGGATTTCTCGGCGCGTCTCATCGAGGCGTGTGGCCTCAAGGGTTTTGCCATCGGGGGTGCCCAGGTTTCCGAAAAGCACGCCAACTTCATCGTCAACACCGGTAAGGCCAGCGCCGCGGATATCGAGGGGCTGGTACTCCATGTCAGAAACGTAGTGCTGCGTCTGCAGGGGGTGGAACTGATGCCGGAAGTCAAAATCGTTGGTTGTAGGGCGGGGGCTGCGTGATGAGTCGAAAAGTGAGCGAAGCCGCAGAATTTGGCCGTGTCGCGGTGCTGATGGGGGGCGCCGCCGCCGAGCGTGAAGTTTCCCTGAAAAGCGGTCGGGCGGTCCTTAAGGCACTGCTCAACCAGGGCGTGAATGCCACGGGCTTTGAAGTGGATAGCCGGCTGATCCAGCCATTGATCGACAGCGATGTACCGTTTGATCGGGTATTCAATATTCTGCATGGACGCGGGGGTGAAGACGGTGTGCTGCAGGGTGCTCTGGAGGTCCTTGGCATTCCTTACACGGGTAGCGGTGTGCTCGCCTCGGCGCTCAGCATGGACAAGCTCAGGACCAAACTGTGCTGGATGGGGGCGGGTCTCCCCACTCCGCGCTGGATGCGGCTCAAAAATGAGGCGGACCTCGCGGTCTGCGAGGAAACACTGGGTTTCCCCGTTATCATCAAACCAGCTCAAGAAGGCTCCAGCATTGGGATGAGCCGGGCTGAAGACCAGACCCAGCTCAAGGAAGCATGGATCACCGCATCGTTATATAATTGCGATGTCTTTGCGGAATCCTGGGTGGTTGGAAAGGAATACACCGCCGCAATCCTGGACGCTAAACCCCTCCCCCTCATCCGTCTCGAAACTCCCCATACCTTTTATGATTTCGACGCCAAGTATCGCGCCGAGACCACACAGTACCATTGTCCTTGTGGGCTCGCGCCAGCGGTGGAACAGCGCCTGCAGGCACTGGCGGCAGAGGCTTGCGAGATGGTCGGTGTGTCCGGCTGGGCGCGGGTTGATTTGATGGTTGATGCTCAGGATCGGCCCTGGCTAATCGAGGTAAACACAGTCCCGGGCATGACCGACCATAGCCTGGTGCCGATGGCAGCGAGACAGGCGGGGATCGAATTTGACGATCTGGTCTGGCGCATACTTGAAACCAGTTTCGTTCAGGGATAACCCTCAATGCCGCGCATCCGCCAGAAGCCCCGACAAAAATGGCCGAATATTCGGGCCGGACTATCACTGCTGGCCATGGTTGCGGTGGGCTTTCTGATTGCCTGGCAGAGGGATTCCTTGATGGTTCGTTTTGATGCCCTGCTACCGATTAGGCACGTGCGTGTCGAAGGGGAGTTCGCCAATCTCGATCCGGAGGAATTGCGGAAAGTATTACTGCCGCTGTTGCATCGGAATTATTTCAGGGCGGATTTACAGGCAGTTGAACAGGCGGCTGCCGGGCTGCCGAGGGTCGCTGCGGCGCGGGTGGCCCGGATTTGGCCAGACACGGTGATGGTGGAGGTCACGGAACATAACCCCGTGGCGCGCTGGGGCAGTAACAGCCTGATAAGCGACAACGGCGTGGTTTTCCCTGCTGATAGGTCCGGAGACGCCGATTATTCCGGATTGCCAGCCCTGCAGGGGCCGGCGGGCCATGAAGGCGAGGTGCTGGCCATGCTGAAAGGTCTTAATGAGAAATTCGCGAAAGGGAGGGTCGCCGTAGTTGACCTGAGGCTCAGCGACAGGCTGGCCTGGAGGGCGGTGCTATCCGATGGGCTGGAAGTCGTCTATGGGAACAAGGATCCCCTTGCTGCCACGGAACGCATGCTGAGCGTACTGCTCCGCTTGGCCGAATACCATCCTGGTACCTTGAAACGACTGGATTTTCGATACCGTAGCGGATTCGCGGTGACCTTCAATCCGGTGGTCACGGCTCCACCGGTGGAGAGAAACGCCACCCCCAAGTCCGGTTAACTGGTTACTGATTTTTCTCATGCGCAAGATTATGAATGGAAGGCACCCGATCGATGGCTAAAAAATCAGACCGCAATCTCATTGTGGGGTTGGATATCGGCACGTCCAAGGTCGCTTGTATCGTCGGTGAAATCAACCCGGAGGGCGACATTGAAGTGGTTGGTCTCGGGACACATCCCTCCAGAGGACTCAAAAAAGGCGTGGTGGTGAATCTGGAGACCACCGTGCAATCGATTCAGCGCGCCGTTGACGAGGCGGAACTGATGGCAGGCTGCCGTATTAACTCGGTGTATGCGGGGATTGCCGGTAGCCATATCCTCAGCATGAATTCGCATGGCATCGTTGCCATCAAGGATAAGGAAGTCACGCAGGGCGACGTCGACCGGGTCATCGATTCGGCACGGGCCGTGGCCATTCCGGCAGACCAGAAAATCCTCCATATCCTGCCGCAGGAATATGTGATCGATCGTCAGGAAGGCATTAAGGAACCGGTGGGCATGTCGGGCATTCGTCTGGAGGCCCGCGTCCACATCGTGACTGGCGCGGTCAGCGCCGCCCAGAACATAGTCAAGTGTATCCGGCGCTGTGGGCTCGAAGTCGAGGACATCATTCTGGAACAACTGGCATCAAGCGCCGCGGTGCTTACGGATGACGAAAAGGAGCTGGGTGTCTGTCTGGTGGATATCGGTGGCGGAACGACCGATATCGCGGTTTTTACCGACGGCGCCATACGGCACACCTCCGTCATTCCTATTGCCGGTGACCAGGTGACCAATGACATTGCCGTCGCCTTGCGGACGCCCACCCAGTTTGCCGAGGAAATCAAGATCAAGCATGCCTGTGCCCTGACGCAACTGGCCAGCCTGGATGACCTCATCGAAGTGCCGAGTCTGGGCGAACGGCCGGTTCGCCAGATTTCGCGGCTGAATCTGGCTGAAATTGTCGAACCGCGCTATGAGGAGCTGTTAATGCTCGTGCAGGCCGAGCTGCGTCGCAGCGGTTTCGAAGACTTGATCGCCGCGGGGGTCGTGTTGAGCGGTGGCAGTTCGAGGGTAGAGGGCCTGGTTGAGCTGGCGGAGGAGATCTTCCATGTGCCGGTGCGAATCGGCATGCCACAGTTCATCGCCGGCTTGAAGGAGGTGGTGCGCAATCCCGCTTATGCGACCGGAGCGGGGTTGTTGCTGTTTGGTAAGCAGCAGCATCTGCAGGGAGAACATCATGGGTCGTTGGGGCCTGGTTTCAGGGGGCTGTGGACACGGATGAAAAACTGGTTCACGGGAAACTTTTGATTTTTCTGTTACAAAGGGGTGGATATATGAAATTTGAAATCGTGGATTCTTACAGCCAGAACGCCGTCATTAAGGTGATTGGGGTCGGCGGTGGCGGCGGCAACGCGGTCAACCACATGGTGAACAGTCTGGTGGAAGGGGTGGATTTTATCTGCGCCAATACCGATGCCCAGGCGCTCAAGAGTCTGCAGGCGCGCTCGGTGATTCAATTGGGTAACGCGTTGACCAAGGGCCTCGGAGCCGGCGCTAATCCGGATATCGGCCGTCAGGCGGCTCTGGATGACCGGGACCGCATTCTTGAGGTGCTGGAAGGCTCCGACATGGTGTTCATTACCGCCGGCATGGGCGGCGGCACTGGCACCGGAGCGGCGCCGGTTATTGCTGAAATCGCCAAGGAGGCCGGCATCCTCACGGTGGCTATCGTCACCAAGCCGTTCGCCTTCGAGGGCAAGAAACGCCGGGATATGGCGGAAAAGGGTATCGAGGAATTGAGCCAGTTCGTCGACTCGCTGATCACCATTCCGAACGAGAAGCTGCTTCCCGTGCTTGGTCGTGAAGCCAGTCTGATGAGCGCATTCGCTGCCGCCAACGACGTGCTGCTGGGTGCGGTGCAGGGCATCGCCGACCTCATCACGCGACCGGGGCTGATCAACGTCGACTTTGCCGATGTCCGCACGATCATGGCCGAAATGGGGATGGCGATGATGGGCACGGGTATCGGGCATGGTTCGAGTCGTGCGCGGGAAGCGGCGGAAGCGGCGATTGCCAGCCCGCTCCTCGAGGATATCAATTTGCAGGGGGCGCGCGGGATCCTGGTAAATATTACCGGTGGCCAGGACATGGCGATTGGCGAGTTTGACGAAGTGGGCAATGTGGTACGGGAGTTTGCCTCGGATGACGCCGATGTGGTTATCGGGATGGTCATCGACCCCGAACTCCATGATGAGATGCGGGTGACGGTGGTCGCTACAGGGCTGTCCGGTATGCGCCAGGCTAGTGAGCCAACGCTCAAGCTAGTGCAGAAAAATACCGGTGAAATCGATTATGGCGAAATGACGCGCCGTCCGGCCATGACCCGCAAGCATTCCCAGATGGAGCAGCGGCCTGAAGCCAAGAAGGAGAAGGAAATGGATCTGGAATATCTCGATATTCCGGCATTCTTGCGCCGCCAGGCCGACTGACACAGTTGAAGCGCCTTGCAGTGAGGGATCATGCTTTATCAACATGGGCCTATTGAGCTTGCCCCGTCCGTTGCCTGTCCGGGTGAGCGGACGGGACAAGATCGTAACTAGATCAGGAGAAAATCTGATGATCAGGCAAAGAACACTGAAAAACATAATCAAGGCGACCGGGGTCGGTTTGCATACCGGCGAAAAGGTTTACCTGTCGCTGAGACCCGCCGCGCCCAATACCGGGATCGTCTTTCGTCGCATGGACTTGCCTGAGCCGGTGGATATTCCCGCTACGCCTCAAAACGTGGGGGATACCACACTTTCCACAACCCTGGTCAAGGGCGATGTCAAGGTGTCGACTGTAGAGCATCTCTTGTCCGCGCTGGCGGGACTAGGTATTGATAATGCCTATGTTGATGTCAGTGCTCCGGAGGTACCCATCATGGATGGTAGCGCGGGTCCTTTCGTGTTCCTGATCCAGTCGGCCGGTGTTGAAGAGCAGAATGCCGCCAAACGCTTCATCCGAATCAAGCGGCCAATCCGGGTCGAGGATGGCGA
>JAJRDJ010000171.1 GCA_028678445.1 Methylococcaceae bacterium | reverse complement strand
TGGTGGAGGGGGAAGGATTCGAACCTTCGAAGGCTGAGCCGTCAGATTTACAGTCTGATCCCTTTGACCGCTCGGGAACCCCTCCAATCGGGTTAGCAGGTAATTATCTTGAAAACCGTCATCTACGTCAAATCCTTTTTTCTTTCGCGATCCGCGGCATGGAGTCGATTCATTACCTGAGCGAACTCTCCATGCACTATCGCCGCTATCTCCGCTAGCGCGCGGGTCATCGCCTCGTCCAGCAAAGCCGCATCACCGAGGGACGGGGGAGCCAACACATAATTGACCACCGCGGATCGCTCCCCGGGATGCCCGATCCCAAATCTTAGCCTGTAAAAATCCGCTGTCCCTAGATGCGCGATCAAGTCCCGGAGTCCGTTATGGCCGCCATGCCCCCCGCCCTTTTTCATGCGAACCGCCCCAGGCATCAAATCCAGCTCATCGTGAGCCACGAGTATTTCGGAGGGCCCTATCTTGTAGTAACTGGCCACGGCCGCCACAGACTGTCCGCTGCGGTTCATATACGTCAACGGCTTGAGCAAGAACAGTGGCTTGCTGCCATCGCAACGCCCTAGAACCCCTTGAAAGCGAGGCTCACACCGCAACGCAACGCGCAACTGATGAGCCATCCGGTCCAGAAACCAAAACCCGGCGTTATGCCGGGTTTGTTCGTAGCGAGCGGTTGGGTTTCCCAGACCGACTATCAGCCTGATGCCTGCGGTCAAGCCAAATTCCCGTCCTTATTGTAAGCCCACTCAATCGAGGGTTTCGACAGATTCGCCAGCTACTCGCCCGGTCTGGATGACCGCCACAACCAGATCGTGTTCTGGGCCGTGCAACAACTCTACGAGTTCCACACCGCCAGGCACCTTGAGATCGGACAAATGCACTGACTGGCCGACGTCCACTTGGGCCAGATCCACTTCGATAAACTCGGGCAGACGCGCGGGCAAACACACTACTTCGACATTGACCAGGTTATGATTGACAACGCCGCCCTTCTTGGCTCCGACCGAAATCTCCTGGTTCACGAAGTGCAGCGGAACGTGCACACGAATCTTCTGTGATTCACTCACACGCTGAAAATCCATATGCATGATGATTGGACGGCTAGGATGTCGCTGCAAATCCTTAAGAACGGCCGTTTCTTCCTTGCCGTCGTAACGAATGGTCAGAATGTGGGAATAGGTCGCCTCATTTTCTAGCCCCTTGAGAATCTTGTTATGGTTGAACGCTAGGCCTACTGGCTCGGAACCCCCCCCATAAAGCACCGCAGGAATCTTGCCCGCCAAGCGCAACCGACGGGAATGACCGCGTCCCTGGACCGGACGCAACTCTGCATCTAACTCAAAACTGCCTGCCATCTCTATTCTCCAAATACTCTGAGCAGTTGATAAAAAATTGTCGATTCAATCGACATACATGGAACTGACCGACTCACCGACCGCGATGCGCCGAATAGTCTCCGCCAGCATTTCGGCCACGCTGAGCTGACGAATTTTCGAGCTGCGCCTGGCGTCAGGATGCAGCGGAATTGTATCGGTTACCACCAATTCGTCCAGGACCGAATTATTCAGATTGTCCAGCGCCCGACCCGAGAGCACCGGGTGCGTACAATAGGCGACCACCTTCACCGCGCCATGCAGTTTCAAGGCTTCCGCCGCTTTGCAGAGCGTACCGGCCGTATCGACGAGATCATCCACCATGATGCAGGTACGTCCGGCAACGTCACCGATGATATTCATCACCTTGGCTTCATTGGCCTTGGGCCGGCGCTTGTCAATGATGGCAAGATCGGCCTCATCCAGCCGTTTGGCCAGCGCCCGCGCCCTCACTACACCGCCCACGTCCGGCGAAACGACTATCAGATCCGGATACTGCTGGCGCCAGACATCGCCCAGCAAAATCGGCGAGGCATACACATTGTCGACCGGCACATCAAAGAAACCTTGAATCTGGTCGGCATGCAGGTCAATCGTCAGAACCCGGTCCGCACCTGCCGCGCAGATCATCTTGGCGGCCAGTTTGGCGGCAATTGGGACCCGGGCCGAGCGAATCCGGCGGTCTTGCCGCGAATATCCGTAATAGGGAATGACTGCCGTGACCAAGGATGCCGAGGATCGCCGAAAGGCATCGATCATGACCAGCAATTCCATGAGGTTCTCGTTCACCGGCGAACACGTCGGCTGGACGATGAAAACCTCGCGGCTACGCACGTTTTCCTCGATCTCGAAAGAGATCTCGCCATCGGAAAACCGCCCTAGGCTCGCCATTCCCAGACGCATATTCAGAGCCCGCACGATACCCTTGGCCAGCGGCACATTGGCATTTCCCGAAAACACCATGAACGTGGCGTCGGACATTCACTCAGCTCCAAACAGAGATCAAGCCGGAAAATATTTGGCTGGGGCGCCAGGATTCGAACCTGGGCATGCCGGGATCAAAACCCGGTGCCTTACCGCTTGGCTACGCCCCAATTAATGATGTGATTCAAGCCGCATCAACCTAACAGTGCCTGTAACGGCGAGCGGTTCAATCCTTTCGCCACGAATACAGTCCACCCCGGCCCCAAACCGGCGGCTGCCAATCTGGCCTCATGTTCATGGTTGAATTCAGTAAATACGCAGGCACCCGTGCCGGTAAGCCTAGCCTCTCCATAACTGGAAAGAGCCATCATGGCCATGGCCACTGCGGGGTACATATTCAGCACAACGGGGAGGCAGTGATTATCCCTCTGCCCCTCGACAAAGTCGCGTATTGTGATGGGCGGGTTATTCCTTGTCAAATCAGGTGCCGTGAAAATCCTGCCCGTGGCTACTTGACAATCCGGTACTATCACCACATACCAAGGTTCGGCCAGAGTCAGGGGCGTTAACACCTCGCCCACGCCTTCTGCCCAGGCGGCATGGCCCTCGATGAAAACCGGCACATCCGCCCCCAGCCCCAGTCCCAGCGTTTTGAGATCGGCGACAGATAGGCCGGCATTCCACAAGCGGTTAAGTCCTAGCAGCGTGGTCGCCGCATCCGAACTGCCACCGCCGAGCCCGCCCCCCATCGGCAAATTCTTCTCGACCTCGATGGTCACGCCCTGGCTCAGACCGGCCGCCTCACGGAGCGCCCGCGCGGCCCGCACGGTCAGATCGGTCTCTTCCGGAACCCCGGGCAAGAGTGCCGCCAGGCGGATTTCCCCGTCGGAGCGGGGATGCAGGGTGATCCAGTCACAGCGATCGATGAACTGGAAAACCGTCTGCAGCAAATGATAGCCATCCTCTCGGCGACCGACGATGCGCAACAACAAATTCAGTTTGGCCGGGGCCGGCA
>JAJRDJ010000170.1 GCA_028678445.1 Methylococcaceae bacterium | reverse complement strand
TTGGTGTCATAGTCGTCGCACCCGGCTTCCAGCGCCCTTTGCCGGTCCTCACCCATGGCGTGTGCGGTTAGCGCGATCACGGGTATGTGCATGGTATCCGGGTGGGCCTTGATGCGTCGCGTGGCTTCCCAGCCGTCCATAATGGGAAGGCTCATGTCCATTAGTATCAAATCGGGTTTCAGCGACAGGGCCAATTCCAAGCCGTTTTCGCCATCCACCGCCATGACTATCTCGTAGCCTTTCTTTGTCAACCGGCGCGACAGCATGTCGCGGTTCAACTCGTTATCTTCGACCAGCAGTATTCTAGTCATGGGCTCCACCCTTGGGGCTGCAGGAATTCTGTCTTGGTAGTTGCAGGGAAATGAGATCGTCGATGTCGTGCAATAATTGCTCGCGTTCGTAGGACCCTTTTTGCAGGATGCTCTGCACCGAATCAGCGAGTTGGGTACGTTCCTCTGCCGTCAATTCCTTGGCGGTGACCACCACTACCGGCAATCGCTTCCATTGGTCGTGAGTGCGCAATACCTGCAAAAACTGAAAGCCGTCCATGGCGGGCATCATCAAATCCAGGAGCACCAGTGAGGCATCGTTGGCTTCCAGATAGGCAAGAGCCTCAAGCCCATTCCCTGCCTCGGCGATATCGTAACCCGCAGCAACCACGGTGCGGGACAGGATGTCGCGATTAACGGGATCGTCGTCCACCACCAAGATCTTGCCCGAACTCTCGTAACATTGGTATTTTCTCAACAGCGATACCAGTTGCTGGCGTTCTATGGGTTTAATGAGATACTCGGAAACGCCCAGGGCATACCCCTGAGTCCTGTCTTCTCCGAGGGTCACCAGAATAACCGGAATAGCTTGGGTATCCGGATCGAGTTTCAGTGCGGCAAGTAACTGCCATCCATCCATGTGCGGCATCATGACATCGAGGGTGATTACCGCCGGATGCAGTTTATGGGCCATTTCGAGCCCGTCTTTTCCGTCGGCGGCCACAATGGATGTAAAGCCCTTTCTAGTTAACATATCGTGCAGGAGATCGCGGTTAGCCGGGTCGTCGTCGATAATCAGGATAGTATTGTCATGTTCGGCTATGGCAAGGTCCTGGGGAGGGCGAGTCGAAGACAAGGTATCCAGTACCGACAGTGAAAACGGAGGGGGGGGCGCCATTGCTTGGGCCGGAAGCTGAATGGTAAATGTGGAGCCCACGCCGGGTTCGCTGCTCACAGAAATATCCCCCCCCATCAGCTGGCAGAATTTCTTGGTTATGGTCAAGCCGAGGCCGGTTCCGCCATATTTTCGGGTGGTCGAATTATCCGCCTGGGTAAACGCCTCGAAAACCTTGGCCACCTGGTCTTTAGTCATGCCGATTCCGGTATCGGTCACCCGGAATGATACCCAGTCCCCGCCGTCCAGTTGATCGATTGCAACCACTAAGGTGATCAGGCCATTTTCAGTGAATTTGCAGGCATTGCTGAGAAGATTGAACAAGCCCTGCCGCAACTTGGTGAGATCGGCGCGCATGGCGGGCAGCGTGGGAGGGTACTTGACCACGAGGGTATTGCCGTTCTTGTCGACCAACGGTTTGATGGTGTTTTCCACGTCGCGGATGACGGACAGCAGATCGAAATCTTCCAGGTAGAGCTCCATCTTGCCCGCCTCGATCTTGGAGAGGTCCAGGATTTCATTGATGAGCGACAACAGGTGCTTCCCGGCGGAGCGGATTTTCTCCAGGTCGCTAACCGTTTCCGTCTGTCCCGTATCCATGGCCTCTTCCAGCAGCATCTCGCTGTAGCCGATGATCGCATTCATGGGGGTGCGGAGTTCATGGGACATATTGGCGAGGAAGGCGCTCTTGGAGCGGTTGGCTTCCTCGGCCGCGGTGCGCGTCCGTTCGGCCTCGGCCATGGCTTTTGAGAGCTCGATCTCGGTGCGCTTGAGTTCGGTGACGTCGGTGCGAATGGCGACGGTCCCCGTATTCCAAACCCGCCGTTCGCTGACCCGGATCCAGCGGTCCCCCTTGAAGTGTTCAACGAAATGGCCCCGCGGCGAGCGGTGCCGCGCTATCCTTTCCGCCACCCATTCCTCGATGCGGTCCTCGGCGTCCAGGATCAGTCCGGCTTCGGCGGCACCCCGGACCACCGCCTCGAAAGTCATGCCGGGGACGATCCCTGAACCGCTATCCATCAGTTCGCGGTAACGCTGGTTGCATTCCACCAGGCAATCATCCATGTCGTAGAGAGAAAAACCGTCGGAGATGCTTTCGATCGCCTCGCGCATGCGTGAGCGGCTCATAGCCTCGTCGCGGGCCATCTGCTGTAACCGGCTGTCGACGACGGTGATGAAGATCGCCAGCGACGTCACCAGGACCGAGGCTAAAGTGACCCAAAGCGCTAGCGAGTCGGGATCCAGCACATGGTCCACCCTGCCGGGCGCGGCGTCTCCCGGAAAGAAATAGGTGGCGGCCATCGCCGTATAGTGCATGCCGGATACGGCAAACCCCATGACGGCGGCGGATTCGAGCTTGCCCCAGAGGGCGTTGCCCTCCTCATTTTTACGGCCGACCAGGGAATTGATGAAGAGCGCGGCATTGGCGAGTACAACGGCGACGATGACCGACACGACAAACAGCTTCGGGTCGTACATCATGAGGATCTGCTGGCCGACGCCTGACATGGCTGCCATACCGACATAGTGCATGGCACCGATGCCTGCACCCATGAGTGTTCCGCCCGCAAACATCTGGATCTTTTTGATCTTCGGACGGCTGATCACATAGAGCGTGACGCCGCTGGCGAGAATGACCGGCAGAGTGGACAAGATGGTGACGAGGATGTCGTAGCTAACCGCAATCGGTAGCTTGAGCGCCAGCATGGCGATGAAGTGCATCGCCCAGACGCCGATACCCAGGATCACTGCGCCGGCGGCCAGCCAGTTCCGCTGGAGCTTGGCATTGTCGGACGCAATGATGCGGTCCGCCACCCCGAGTGCGCCATAGGCCGCCAAACAGCCCATGGCGATCGAGAGGACGACTAACCCCGGACTGTAATGAGTCTCCAGGGCGGACCGCAGGTCTCTTCCATCGTAGAAATAATGGTACATGGAGGATGTCTCACGCAGTTTGTTGCAGCGGAATTCGGGCAGGAACCCTCACCGTTCATGCACTGTTGGGTAGAGACATGCCCCGGGATTGGGGTATATCCCCCGCGGCCAGCCTCACCCTCCAATACAATCGGGGTACCGGCGATTCCCGCGCCGGTTCAAGAAGACCGCTAGGCGTCGTCCTGGCTGTGATGCCAGGCGATGGCCAGTTGATTCACGAAGCTGTGCATCAGGTTGATCACGATATCCGGGGGCGAAAACTGGCTCTTGAACAGAAACATGGCCTCGGATCGCGCAGGGGTTCGGGCGACCTGGATGAGCTGGTAGCCGTCTTCGCCCTTCACGTAGCGGTCGCCGGCGGGATCCAGCATCACCCCATCCTGGTTGCGGAATTGTTCGAGCAACCGCACGGCCTCGTCCACGTCGACCTCGTCCGAAAACAAGATTTGGTCGTCAACGATTAGCCAACGGGGAGTATCGATCTGCTCGGGACTCAGGATGCCCACGGGGGAAATGGCATACAGAATTTTGCGCCGCGAGGTGCCGGCAGCCATCAGGTTATTGGACAGGTCGATGGTGGCCAACGCCATGCCGTAGCAAAGGTATTGCCGGACGGCGCTTTTCACCAGGGAATACAGTTTGTCTTCCGTAGCCTCCACCTTGGTGAAATAACCGTTGATATCGTACTTATCGATGACCTGCCGCTCCGGCGCCACCCCCGGCTGGCCGGTACGTATGAAGATCTGGGTGAGCTTGTTGCCCATGTCGTTGCGAATATAGTCGCAGAGTTCCAACCCCGCGCTATCGGTTTCCATGACCACGTCCAGAAAGGCGACGGCCAGGGAACAGCCGACTTCGACATTGTCGTTCATGAGCCGGATGGCTTCGGCTTTGCTTTCCGCCGTATGGATTTTCAGCGGGAGGCCATAAACATTGAAATTCTTCATGGCGAGCCGGGAGATAGTGAGTACGTCGGGCTCGTCGTCCACCAAAAGTACAGGCCAGTGTTTGAAAAACATAAAGTATCTCCTTTCAGTACGCCAAGGGTTGCCGCAGTTCGTTGAATCTCGCCATGTCCAGCCGCATGTGTTTGGCTAGATACGCGGCGGTTTCCTTTGGCCTGATCTTGTGCACGAAGTTATAACGGGCCTCGTGATAATTGACCTCGCCGCCGTAGAACTTACCGGCGAAATTCATCTGCATATGCTGGAGTTCGGCCGCCCGGTAGGCGGCCAATGGCTTGGCCTTTTCGTCCCGCTGCCGCCGTTCGCGTTTTTCTCCCAGCAACCGGCCAAAGTCCGGGCTGGCGGCCAGGGCTTCCGCTTTCTGCCTAAGTTGCGCCTGGTATACCTCGTAAGTATCGGGAAGAATCTCATCAATATAGCCAATGGCCTTGGCCTTTTTCATGCCAAGGGGTAAAGGGGTTTCGGTGAGTTCCAGGGCTTTCACCGGACCGACTCGTTTCGGCAGCAGATAGGTCCAGTATTCGGACCCGTACAGACCCATGGTCTTGTAGTGGGGATTGAAAATCACCCCCTCGCGTGCCCAAACTTTGTCGGCCGCCAGAATCACCATGGCGCCGCCGGCTCCGGCGCTGCCCCAGACCGAGGATATCGTCAGCTTGTTTTCGGTGGTAATGATCTCCCGCACGATATCGTCGATGCCATTGATATTGCGCCAGGATTCGTTGGCCGGATTATCCGCAGCCTCGATGACGTTGAGGTGTATCCCGTTGGACCAGAAATCGGTGCCGCCCATGAGCACCAAGACCTTGGTGGGGCGCTGCACGGCGCGACGATAGGCATCCAGGAGGCGGTGGCATTGCTCGGTGCTCATGGCCCCGTTGTGGAAATCGAAATGCAGATAACCCACCTGGTTTTCCTCCTCGTACCAGATTTCCTTGAAGGTCTTATCGTTCTCCATATACAGCGGATCGATAGGGGACTCGGGGATATCGTCCAGGGTGTGCCCCAATACCAATGCCGCCGGTAGCTTGAACTCAAGTTGCTTTTGGTGCCCCAAGAGGCGCTTGTAGAATGGAACCTTGTCGATATTTTTCTTTTTCAGATGGGATATCCATACTGCCCCGTTGATGGCGGCCCGGCAAATCGCCCCATGGCGCTGGGCAATGATTGCGCCAGGCTGCCAGCCCCGGAGGCGGCTCTCTTCGTGGACGCCGAATAAATAATATTCCTCGCCGTTGATGGTATCCAGGACACCCGGAGCGCTGTCCCCCGCATGGATTTTGCGGAGTATGGTTTCCACATTATCGACTTCCCAGTCGATTTTCCGTTCACTTTGCTTCATCAGGGGGCGAAGCTGTCCGCGCACATCGGGATTTGCATAATCCAGGGGTTCGGGCACGAAATCGCGGCTTTCGATGCGCTCCACGGTTTCCAATATCGTCCTTATCGCGGCATGAGTGACTTCGCGACGGTAAATGCTGGCCTTGCTGCCCGGCCGCATTTTGAAGGTGGCGGTGGCCCATATATCGCCAGCATCCATTTCTTCCACCGCTTGCAGTGCCGTCACCCCCCATTCCTTCTCGCTATTCATGATGGCCCAATCCAGGGAAGAAGGGCCCCGGTCACCTCTGATACCCGGATGCACGATGATGCATAAATGCCGGCTCCAGACATCCTCGGGTATTTTCTCTTTCAGAAAGGGGCAAATAATCAGATCGGGCTGGAATAGGGCGACGGCCGTTCTGACATCGTCCGCGCTTAATGCCAGGGTGATGGAAATGTCATGGCCCAGATTATCCAGTTCCACATGGGCACGCTGGCATAAGCCATTATAGGAAGACGAAATAAGCAATATCCGCATGGGCCTCTCCTTTAGGTCGGCAAACAAGTGCCTGTTGTTAGACTTATTGTTTTTTAGGCTGCTTTCGGGATGGGGATCCTGATGTATAGCCTTATTTTTCTCTTTATATACGGACTACAAATATCGAATATTAGTAATTTTCATCACGCGAGTAATCATTCCATTAATGGCGCGACCGATAGCCTTACCATCAACTGACTGCGTGGTTTTAACCGGCTTTTGCTTTTCGTTGTTTTCCTCCTCTGCAAGATGAACCTATAGATCTGAACGCGAATTTTTGTATAGCCATTGATAAACCATGGCAGTCGTCTAGCTCCCGAAATGATTAAAATCCTAATTTTAGGGCCTACAAACCACTAGTTAGAGAAAATCCATAACCTCTTAACGGAATTACTCTGGATAATACC
>JAJRDJ010000169.1 GCA_028678445.1 Methylococcaceae bacterium | reverse complement strand
TGGCTGGGGCCCCATCAGGATGATGCACGGCTACTCCAGGTCCTGGCCAAGTTTGCCCTGAAGGCGGGACAGACGGAGAAAGCGCAGGACTATCTGCAACGCAGCCTAGCGCTGGAGCCCACCCTGGAAGCCTGCAAACTGATGGGCGACCAGTTCTTCGCGGCGCGCAACTTCCAGGCAGCCAGCACCCTTTATCGCCAGGGACTCAAGATCGCCACCGGCGAGCCGCTCGACCCCGACGAGGCGACTCTTGCGAGAAATCCCCCCGTACCCGGGTACGCTCAGCCCCCAGCCTAGCCTTGAGCCGTCCCGGGGACTACGCACCCCGGGACAGTGTCACGCCGCCTCATCCCGTGCCACAGCCAGTCATCCGCTGCGACCAGGTCGGCAAGACCTTCTGCCGCAGCACTTTGTCCGCAATCCTTTACAGCGCGGCCGATCTGCTGCGGCGGCTATTCCGCCAGCGTCCGGCCAGGCTGCCGCGACAGCACGAATTCTGGGCGCTGCACGGGGTGAGCTTCGAGGCCGGCCGTGGCGAATGCATCGGCATTATCGGCCCTAACGGCGCCGGCAAGAGCACCCTGCTCAAACTGATCAATGGCGACTATCAGCCCGACCAGGGCTGTATCGAGAGAAACGGCCGGATCACCGCGCTGATCCGGCTGGGCGGTGGCCTGCAGCCGTTGCTCACCGGCCGCGAAAACATCTACATCAAATGCGCGGAACTCGGTTTCAGCAAAACCGAAACCGATGCCCTGCTGGAGCGCATCCTCGCCTTCTCGGGGCTGGAAAAATCGCTGGATCTTCCGGTCAGGCGCTACTCGGACGGCATGTATGCCCGGCTGGAATTCTCCATCGCCACCTGCGCGCCGATGGATATCCTCCTCATCGACGAAGTGCTCGCCGTCGGCGATATCGCATTCCAGATGCGTTGCCTGCAAAGGCTCGAGCAATTGAAGAAGGCGGGCAGCACCATCCTGTTCGTCTCCCATTCCGAAATGAACGTCCGGCATATCGCCGATCGCTGCCTGCTGTTGTACGAAGGCGAGGCGCTGGCGCTGGGCGAGACTGATACGCTTTTCAGGAAGTATTACGAGGCCACCGGCTTTCTGGACCGGGCGCTAGAACCGCTGGGCTTGGCGCCGTCGGTGCCAGAGGATTTTGCTGGAGTTGTCCAACTTTCGAACGTAGCGCTTGAAACCCAGGCAGATGGGGCAGTTGTCGTCGTGCAAAGCGGTCGGCCGGTGACCTTGTTACTCCACTATCTGTCCACCGAGCCGGTGGCGAATGTGACACTGGTTCTGCAGTTCTGGAGCCCTACCGGCGTGCTGGTGGGCACCTTCGATTCCGGGTTGAATGGCGACGAGTGTCAACTCGGTCAGGCAGGCGTGGCCCGGCTGGAACTACCCTTCCTCGGGCTCACCGCTGGAGTCTATCGGGTCGCTGGCGGATTCCGGGCCGGCGGGCGCTGGCTGGGTTACCAGTCGCATCTCCTCAAGCTCAGCGTCACGCAGCCGAACCTCCGTGAAGATCAGGGATTGCTGGCACTGAATGGCAGAGTTATTTTCTGACACCGGTCGGCATGGGCTATCCCAAGCGATCACTGCCATTGGCGAGCGCCAGCCATAGCTTGCGCTGTGATATTGGCAAGATACTCTGGCGCGTAGGGGATACCTTCCTCGCGCTCCATTTGTTCGACACCCACCCGCTCTGCGGCGTGCCGGAGGAGCGGTGTTGGGGTGCCTGGTGTTACGTCTTTCCCTATCTGAGTTCTCCTGACTCTCTTTCTCCCATGGTTTTTCAGGGCGCCTGAAAGAACCATCCCTTTCTTATCGCGAGACATTTAAGGCCTAAAAAAGGCCGGTACTCCTCTGCTATCGTGGGAAGTTCTGAAGCTTTCACGCGAACTGAGGAGACCCGCCCATGTGTCGGATTGTGCCTGACATTCTATCCCTGCCACAACACCTTGAGACCTTGGAACAGCAGCCAGTGATCTACCGCCCACTGGCCTGTCCGCATTGTGGCTTAGCCAAGCCGTGGGGGCACGGCTGTTATCAACGCAAGGCCGATCGCCAGCCCGGGCCAGCGGGTTCGCTCAATCCCATTCCGATTCCCCGCTACCGCTGCTCAGGCTGTCGCCAGACCTGTTCCCGGCTGCCGGAGTGTGTGGCGCCCCGACGCTGGTATGCCTGGGCCATTCAGCAACTGGTGTTGCTGTGCCTGCTGGGTGGCGGGTCACTGCATGAGGCGGCCGCCCAAGCCGGTGTCGAGCGCCGCACCGCCCGGCGCTGGTGGGTCTGGCTGCAGACGCAGACGACCCCCTTCGGGTTTTGGCTGCGGGCGCGGGTTCCGGCGTGGGGCCGGGCGGCGACGCTGACCGATTTCTGGCTAGCCGTTTTAGCGGCCATCCCGTTGTGTCGAGCGATGGCCTGGCTGGACCAGGCGGGCGTGGCTGTCCCGTGATGATGCGCTCCTGAACGCGCGGCGGACAGCGGTGAGCGCGCCGGTTTTCTACCCCACACAGTTTGCCCTCTACCCAGCAAGCGGCCTTGCGGGTTTCATGACGGCTCTTTCAAGACTGATAGGAGTTCCTCATGCAAGCGATCCATCCCCTGGCCTTGTTCCGGTTGTCGGTACTTGGGCCCTTAGTCAGCCGTGAGCCGTTGGCGCATGGCGAGTTACAGTCCCTCCTCTGCGACCTGGCGGCGCGGGACTACGCCATACCCGGTACCGACCGGCGCCGGGTTGGCGCGAAAACCCTTGAGGCCTGGTATTACGCCTGGCGGCGAGACGGCATCGAGGGCCTGGCGCCCCAACCGCGCTGTGACCGCCGCGTCTCCAAATTGCCGGTAGCCGTCCAGGAGGCCCTGTTGGCCGCCAAGCGGGAACAACCCCGGCGGTCAATACGGCAGCTCCAACACGGGCTGGAACAGACCGGCGTGGTGGCTCGCGGGTCGGTATCCCGGTCGGCCATTCACCGGTTCCTGCAGCAGCAGGGTTTGTCCCGGCCAGTCAGCGCCAGCCATGGGGTGGAGGAACATCGCCGCTTTGTCGCGGAGTTCGCCAACAGTATCTGGTACGGCGATGTCCTGCACGGCCCCACGCTGACGCTGCAGGGCCAGCGCCGTAAGGTCTATCTGGTGTCGCTGATGGACGATGCCTCACGGCTCATCGCGCACAGTGCGTTCTGTCTAGGCGAAACCGCCCTCGACATCGAGGGGGTGCTCAAGCAGGCGGTGCTGAAGCGCGGGTTGCCCACCAAACTGGTAGTCGACAACGGGGCGGCCTATCGCGCCAGCACTCTGCAAGGCATCTGTGCCCGCCTGGCGATCCACGTGATCTATTGCCGGCCCTATGCCCCAGAAGGCAAGGGTAAGCTGGAGCGCTGGCATCGCACGTTCCGCGATCAATTCTTGAGCGAATTGGACACCACCCGGATCCGGAACCTGGAGGATCTCAACGCCCGACTCTGGGCCTGGCTGGAACAGGTCTATCACCGCCGCCCGCATGGCGGCTTGGCGGGGCTGACGCCGCTGGCGCGGTATCAGCAGGACTTGCCGAAACTCCGTCTGCTGGGGCCAAAAGCCGCCCAGCTGGATGCGCTATTTTACCATCGGGTGGCCCGTAAGGTCCGCAAAGACGGCACGGTGGCCTACCAGGGCCGGGACTTCGAAGTGCCTTATGAACTCTCCGGCCAAACGGTGCAGCTGGTCGTCGATCCGCAGGCCGAGGTCGTCATGGGGGTGGAAGATCGGGAGGGCCAGCCCCTGGGCGTCGCCACCCCGCTGGATGCCCTCGCCAATGCCCACCGGCGGCGGCGCCGCCCGGTGGCAACGGACACCATGACCACCGTCCCTGGCGCCACGCTGCCCAACCCCGTTGAAGTCGCGTATCAGCAGTACCACGCGCATGGGCTGCCGGAACGGGAGGCGGACTAACATGTACCGTCAACACTTTGGTTTGTCCGCAGCCCCCCTGGCGCATGACCGGGCTGAACTCTGGGACGATGGCGTCCTGGCGCGGCTGGAGGAACGGTTTCAATGGCTGCTGCAGAGTCCCGGTATCGGGCTGCTGACCGGGGAACCCGGCGTGGGCAAGACCGCCGTCCTGCGCCAGTTTACCCAGCGCCTCAATCCCCATCGCCATCAGGTCATCTACCTGGCCGAAACGGACTTTGGCCGCCAGGACCTCTACCAGAGTCTGGCCTTGGCTTTGGGGCTGGAACCGGTGTACCGGCGCGCCCAGCTCTGGCGGGATATTAAGGCCGCTATCCAGGAACGCAGCGGCAGCCATAACCGGTTGCCGCTCTGGATCCTCGATGAGGCGCAGAACCTGCCGCCGGCGTTCTTCAGGGACTTACCGTCCTTCCTGAACTTTGGCTTCGATGCCCAGCCGCTGCTGGTCGTCTGGCTGGTCGGTCATCCCGCCCTGGGGCACCGCTTGGAGCGGGCGCCGTATGCCGCCCTGGCCGGGCGGATCCAAGTGCGGATGCACCTCAAGCCGGTGCTGGAACGCGAGCGGTTCGCCGCGCTGGTACAGCACGCCCTCAAGGAAGCCGGGTGCCAACATACCCTGCTGGCTGATTCCGGCATGGAACTCCTCCGCCAAGCGTCGCAAGGCCTGCCCCGCCAAGCCGGGCGCCTGCTCCGGGCCACGATGTGCCTGGCTGTCCCCAAGGGGCTCAACCATCTGCCGGATGAACTCCTGCAGCAGGCTATCGAGGAACTGCGATGAACCTCG
>JAJRDJ010000168.1 GCA_028678445.1 Methylococcaceae bacterium | reverse complement strand
GTGGGTTGCGCATTCAAAATCGAGTGTTGGATCATTTTGCCTGTCTGCATGGTTCACGAGGCTGCCCTTTCCCCGAGGACGGTGGTAGGCTCGACTCGAATAACCCCAGTCAAACCTGAATCCATCCACCGAGGCCACCCCCCTATGATGAAGCTCATTAGAAACCCTCAACATCGCCGGACGATCGCCATTATCCTGCTGGTAATCGGCGCGGTCATATTCCTGCTGGTTCCCGGCAATGCCACCACCGGCCTCCTGGTCGCGGGTGTGGGGGTGCTGCTGGAGATTCTGGGCATCATGCTGAAGCACCCGGATCATTGAACGACTCCCCGGATCAAGCGTTGACTGACGGGCTAGACGGTAAAGTCTTTGGAGCCGCCGCTCGGTGGATGAGATATTCACAAAAGCTGTTGATAACCCTGTGAGTTAACCTGTGAAGACACAGAGTCCTAGCGTCATCTGTTGGATTGTTTAGAAAGTGATCTCTCCCCAACTGATTGATTTATATTGGTCGACGGTGGCTGTCATCGGGATGTAATCGTGAAATCAAGGTGTTGCGCGAGCTGTGCATGAATTCCCGTCCACGGTGCGGGACTGATCTATTTTGCGCCGAATGAAAGCTTCCATTAGAGCGGGCTTGTCAACCCCCTGGGCTGGAAAAATCAGGCTCGATGGGTGACGGCCATCGGTCGCGAACCGTATCATTCCGCCGATGAGTCGACACACCAACAAACTCCAGACACGGGAAAAACTCCTCGATCAGGGCGTAGCCCTTTTGATGGAGCAGGGCTATCACGGCTCGGGTTTGCAGGGCATCCTGCAAAGCGTCGGAGTCCCCAAGGGTTCCTTCTATTACTACTTCTCAAGCAAGGAGGCGTTTAGTGCCGAGGTCATTCAGCACTACATCAAGCCCTTTATCGAAGCACTGGACGCATATCAGCAGCGCCCTGGAATCACTGCCCTCAAAGCGCTGGACGCCTATTTCCAGTGGCAGATAGACGAGACCCGGCGCCGGGAATTCAGTGGTGGCTGCCTCCTCGGCAATCTTATGGGCGAGGTGGGCGAAACCAGCGAGATTTGCCGCGTCGCACTGCGCGGGGCGGTCCATCGCTATCGGGACAAGCTGGCTGAGGCTATTGCGCGTGCCCAACAAGAGGGCGACTTACGTGGGGATTTGTCAGCTGAAACCATGGCGGACCTGCTGGTCAATGCCTGGCAGGGGGCTTTGTTGCGGATGAAGATCGAGCTGTCCGTGGAGCCTTTACAGACTTGCTGCAAGAGTTTGTTAGGCGGATATTTCAGGCCCTGATTTGTTGATGTTGACCATAGACGACCGGTCGTCTATTGTATTTCTTGGCCGTCGGTCCGACGCCAGTTCGATACAACAACCCTGGAGAATTCGTATGCCCAAGTACCTGATTGAACGTGACATTCCTGGCGCGGGACAGCTCAGCGCCGAAGCCCTGAAGGCCATTTCCCAACGCTCGTGCGGTGTGCTGAGAAACATGGGGCCTGAAATCCAGTGGCTCGAAAGCTATGTGACAGATGACCGGGTCTACTGTCTTTATATCGCCCCGAATGAGCAGATGATTCGCCAACATGCTGAGGCGGGCGGCTTTCCGGCATCGGCGATCCGTACCGTGGTATCGCGCATCGACCCTGTTACGGCAGAATAACAAGGGGGCTACCCCACCTTCAGGTCGACATAACAATAACGGCAACACGGAGTGAGAAATCATGCAAACAATCAACAAATTATCTCGGTCGCGGCTACCATTGGCGGGTCTGAGCGCGGCGCTATGCGTCGCGGCGCTGGCGCCAGTCGCGCTCCAGGCGGACGAGACCTGCGCCTCGCCCTACATGAAGAAGATCACCGGTCAGGAAGACTTCGTTTATGTCTGGACGCTGGGCGTCGAGGGCATCGGCGATGAGCAGGACAAACTGGTAACGGTCGATGTCAATCCCAAGTCGGAGAAATACGGCAAGGTCATCCACACGGTTTCGGTCGGCGGCCGCAACGAGGCGCACCATTCCGATTTCACGGATGATCGCCAGTACCTCTGGGCCGGTGGACTCGATACCAGCAAGATTTTCGTGTTCGACGTCAGGACCGACCCGGCCAAGCCCAAGCTGGTCAAGACCCTCACCGATTTCGTCGCCAAGTCGGGCGGCGTGGTGGGACCGCACACCATGTACGCGCTGCCGGGCCGCATGATTATCACGGGTCTCTCCAACAACAAGGACCACGGCGGCCGGACCGCGCTGGTGGAATACACCAACGAGGGCGGCTACATCGCCACGCACTGGATACCCACCGACAGCGATCTGCGCGGCGCCATCAAGAGCGGCAAGTATGCCGACGGCTATAACTACGACGTCCGCGCCCTGCCGCGCAAGAACCTGCTGGTGACCTCGTCCTTCACCGGCTGGAACAACTACATGATGGATTTCGGCAAGATGCTCAAGGACGAAGCAGCCATGAAGCATTTCGGCAATACCGTGGTGACCTGGGATCTCCATACCAAGCAGCCGAAAAAAGTTTTCGACGTACCTGGCGCGCCCCTGGAAATCCGCTGCGCCTGGGGTGAGAGTCACAACTACTGCTTCACCACCACCGCGCTGACCTCGCAAATCTGGCTGATCCATGAGGACGCCAAGGGTGAATGGCAGGCCAAGGCCGTGGCGGATATCGGTGACCCGAAAAGTATCCCGCTGCCGGTGGATATCTCCATCTCCAACGACGACCAGCGGCTGTGGGTGAACACCTTCATGGATGGGAACACCCGTCTGTTCGACATCAGCAACCCGGAAACGCCGGTGCAAATCTATGAAAAGCACATCGGCGCCCAGGTCAACATGGTGTCATCCAGTTGGGACGGGAAGCGGCTGTATTACACCTCTTCGCTGCTGGCCAACTGGGACAAGAAGGGCCCGGACAACGAGCAGTTCCTGAAAGTGTTCAATTGGGATGGCAAGGAGTTGAAACCGGCCTTCGCCATCGACTTCACCGCCGAAAAACTGGGTCGCCCCCACCAGATGCGCTTTGGGGCGCATGCGCTGTATTCGGGGCTGGCGGGCAAGCCGGCAATGGAACAGGTGAGCGCGGTTCGTTAATGAAGCCGGGCGGGCCGGCGCGTTCCGCGCGTCTGACCCGCCCGCGCGAGGCGTCGTCACTCGCCCTCGCTCTCTACCCAAAGCCCCTCCAGATGCAATGGCAATGCCTCGAAAGGAGCGACCTGTGCGATATCGTTTTCCTGATACAGGCCAATCACTTGCCAGTGTCCTTCCCGAAGGGCAAATGCCTCCAGGGTGCGTTCCAGCGGATCGACCAGCCAGAGATGAGCCACCCCATGACGCGCATAGATGGGCATTTTGACCACCCGGTCCTTCCTCGCCGTGCCAGGCGAAAGGATCTCGCAGACCCAATCCGGCACGACCTCGAACCGGTGGCCCCTTGGAATCCTCGGCAAGCGTTCCCGCCGCCAGCCGGTGATGTCG
>JAJRDJ010000167.1 GCA_028678445.1 Methylococcaceae bacterium | reverse complement strand
GATGATGGCGACGCCCCAGAACACGGCGAAGTAATCGAACTTCTCCCAGTAGGTCCAGCGGTCGAACTGGGGCTTGGGGCCCTTGCCGAAGAACCACTTGTTGTGGCCCACAAAGTCGCGCCAATCCTGCAAGGTCGGCATCATCGAGTCCGGCCCGAACAGCACCTGCCAGAGCCGCCTAAGGCTCAGCTTGCCCGTTTGCGGGTCGCGGATGTGGGCCCGGCCGCGCCAGGACCTGCCCACCAGCGAAGCCACGTGAAGGCCGAAGTAGGTGAAGGTCACAATGGCGCCGAGCCGGTGCAACGCGCGGGCGGTCTCGGCGCCGCCGATTACACTGAACATCACCTTCGCCCATTGAGTGTAGTAGAACTTAAGAGGCATGCCGGTGATGACGAGCAGCAGGAAGCTCGTGACCACCAGGAAGTGGAGGAAGCGTTCGAACGGCAGGAAGCGCGTGAACCAGTCCCCACCTTCCTGCGTGCTGATCTTCGCCTCGCGGAACTTCTTGGAATCGTGGAGGTAGAGATAGAGCGCGCGGAACAACCATGAAAGGGTATGGCCGCCGAAGAAAACGAACACGCCAACCAGCAGCGCGGTCATCAAGACGAACGTGGCGTGCAAGATGGGGTAGTTCTTAGCGTCCAGAGGGTTCGCATGCGGTTTGTATCCGGTGAAGCCGATCGTGGCGCTAGGATGGCACTGCTGGCAGGTGGCCAGGATGTTGGTCTTGGACAGGCGCGACCGGGGATCGGAGGGCGGCAGGACGTCATGGTGCCCGTGGCAGTCATAGCAGGCCGCGACGTCGGAGGCCACGTTGGGTTTGCCCAGCGCCATGGCTTTGCCGTGGTAGGTGTCCCGGTAGTGGGTCAGGCGATCCTGGTGGCACTTGCCGCAGCGGGCGTCGCTGGCCATCTTGAAATGGCCGTTTCTGGGAGGCTCGACTTCATGGGCGGTGTGGCAGTCGGTGCAGACCGGACCGTTCTTGTCGCCTTTGGCCAGCAGTTGGCCGTGCACGGACTGATCGTAGATTTCCTCTACCTTGACGTGGCACTTGCCACAGGTCTTGGCGACATTGGCCTTGTTGATGGGCGAATCGCGGTCCACCGCCCGTTTGATGTCATGCACGCCATGGCAGTCATTGCAGGACGGCGCCACAATCAAGCCCATCTTCAGCAGGGCACGGCCGTGGATGCTGTCCATATAGTTCGACGCGGCCTCCGGGTACTTCATCTGGTATTCTTTGGTGATACCCGGGTTGCTATGACAGGAGGCGCAGGTGCGCGGGAGGTTGAGTTTGAAAACGGGAGAATCGGCCTGCTTAACCGGCACGATGTTGTGCTTGCCATGGCAATCCCAGCAACTGGCGGCGCCAGACGCACCGAGGGTGTGGCTGACGCCGTGGATGCTGGTCGCGTATTGCTTGCTCGGCTGCTCGTGGCACTTGAGGCAAGTGGGCGGTTGCGGCGGAACCCCGTCGTCGGGGTGCTGGGTGGATACATCCGCGTGGCAATCCGCGCACGTATTCGTCTTGTGGACGGTAGCCTTGAGCCTGGCTTCATCCACGAATAGAGAGATCTCTCTACCCGCGGCGTTGGTTTTGGTCAGCGTCTTGTCCGAGTGGCACTCGAGGCAGGCGCTATTGGGGCTCTTTTCTGCGGCCAAGGCAGGCAACAAGCCGAGCCAGGCCAAAGCCAGCAGCATCAGAGCGATGCGCAACAGCGCCGGTGGGTGGAGTCGCATCCTATAGTCCGCCGGTGTGACAATCATTGCAGCCTCCTTCGACCTCGTCGCCCGGGTGTTTGAATTTCTGCCCCTTGGGTGTGAGCTGATCCAGTTCAGCGCCGCGGCCCTGCGCCAGGATGGTGTGACAGGCGCTACAGTCATCGGCCTTAATGGAACGCTTGCCGTCGGTGGTCTTGTGCAGGCCATCGTGACATCGGAAGCAGCCCGGCCAGTCTTTGTGGCCGATGTTGTCCGGGTAGACCTTCCAACTGGCCTTCATTTCGGGAAAGAAATTGTCCTGGTAGATTTTCTGCACGGCGTCAATCGCAGGGCGTATGCGCGCGTCATTTGGATAGCATTGCGACA
Source organism: Methylococcaceae bacterium (assembly GCA_028678445.1). Lineage (GTDB taxonomy): Bacteria > Pseudomonadota > Gammaproteobacteria > Methylococcales > Methylococcaceae > UBA6136. The sequence goes on along the minus strand of JAJRDJ010000167.1, from coordinate 3,035 downwards.
GGGAGGTCGCGATGGTCTGCAGGGCCTGCGTGTTGTTGGTGTAGGGCTGCGTGAGCACGTAGAGCGCGTTGGACTTGATGAAAGGCAGCCCGCGATCAATCTGCCCCAGGGCGATGGCAAGGTTGACGGCGTTGTTGGGTGTCTTGTAGCGATGGGCCGGTCGGTTATGGCAATCCATGCAGTCCATCTGCCGCAGGGAAGCCTCGTCCACCGTGTTCGTGAACTTCGGGGTCCGGAATTCGGTTACCACACCCTGCGACAATTCGGTCACGCGCACATACGGAATCTTCTGGCGCGCCTCGTCGGTGGCGAGGTATTCGACCTTGTTGCCCACGTTCATGTGCCAGTGGATGCCGCCGACAGGCCCGTGGGTGGGGTCGCCACCGCCCACGTGCATGAGGAGACGGACGGTGAAGGGAGTGTTGGTCTCGTCGGCAAGGAAGTAGTTGTAGGTGTGTTCCAGGTTGCCGACAAACTTCTGGGGCCAGTGGCATTCTTCGCAGGTTTCCTGGGCCGGGCGGAGGTTCTTGACGGGAGTAGGGATCGGGCGGGGGTATTTGTCGGCCATGGTGGCATAGACCTGGTAAGTGCCGGAGAGCTTGGAGCGAACGTACCAACTGGCCCCTTTGCCGATATGACATTCGGCGCAGGCCACGCGGGCGTGAGGGCCGTTCGTATAGGTGACGTATTCGGGTTGCATGACACCGTGGCACGCCTGGCCACAGAAATTGACCGACTCGGTAAAATGGTAGGTTTGGTAGGAACCCAGAGCGGAAATCAGCAGGAACAGAACACTGCCGGCCAGAAAGAAGCCGAGCATCCGCCGGTCGCGCGGACGGGTGAGATCAATCCGCAACGGCGGCAGCGGGCCCGAGGTTCGCACGATCTGGCGATGGCGCAGGAAGGCCCCCAGCAAGCCTAGGAACAGACCTGCCATCAGGAAGGCTGGCGCCACCAAGTAGGTAAGAATCCCCACGTAAGGATTGGCGAAAGGGGAAAAGGCATTCAGCAGGAGCAGCAGGAAAAACGAGAACAGGCTGCCCACCACGACCACCAGGCCGGACAGGCTGAGCCAGTTCCGGAAGACCGAGAAGCGCCGCACGGGTGCCGGTGCGGCGGAGGTATCAGAACTCATAATCAGGGCTCGCTTATCAATGCTCGTCTCCGGGAAATCTTATGGACCCGCCTGCGTTGAGTCAAAAGGTTCCCTCCCCCCGGCCAACGGGGGGAGGGCCCAAGGGTAACCCATAGTTGTCAGCCCCCGGCGCCGATGCGCCGGGCCGGCCGAAAGCTATTTCTTGAACTTGCGCATGTAGGCGACAAGGGCCTTGATCTCGTCGTCCGACAGGCCTTCAGCAGGCTTCATGACTTCCTTGCCGTCCTTCTTGTAGCCGTCCTTGATCGCCTTGAATGCGGCGTCATCGGTGATGGCGTCTTGCACCTTGGGGTCGGTGTAGTCTTTGGCGCCCTGCTTCTTGCCCATTACGGTTTGGCCTTTGCCGTCTTTACCGTGGCATTTGGCGCAGTCCTTCTCGTACGTGGCCTTGGCATCGGCCGCGCAAACGGACAAAGCGGGAATCGCCAGCAAGGCGATTACCAGTGATGCTGTCTTCTTCATAGGTTTCTTTTGGTCTTTCGTTGGTTCAATGCGTTGTTGTCTTTCAGGCTAGAGCTTAACTCGGGGGATAGCGAATTCACCACCTAAGCTTTCAGGCCAGAAAATCATGGGCTAGGCCCCTGGCGCCGCCTGGGTTTCTAGGCCGGTCGCGCTCGGCAGCTTCTCCGAGAGGAACAGTTTAATCAGCGCCGCCAGAATGGCGAATGGCAGGCACAGCAGCAGGGCCCCCATGAACCAGCCTTCCATGCCAGCGAATTCCATCTTATAGCTCATTACGCCCCGCAGGCTCTTGGAGAAAAGCTGTCCGCCGATGACCACGTTCCACCGCATCGCCAGCACGCCGATCAAGATCAACGCCGCGCTGGCGAAATACAGCCGCCGCCGCGCCAGCTCGGGCACCTTCCGGCGAATCAACTGCAACACGCCCAGCAGGATCAGCGGCACCAGCGTCCCGAATGCCACCTGGCCCAGGCTCAGTGTGTAAAAGAGCTTCACCCGCGCCATGTACTGCATCACTTGGAAGCCCTCCTCTGCGGAGTAAATGCGGTGGATCCAGTCCAGCGCCTCAACCGCGGCGTCCACCACCAGCGCATAAAACAGGTACATGCCCATGACATCCAGGCATTTCATGTCCACCGGCTTGCGGCGGACCCAGTTCAGCACCATGTAGTTGAAGACGCACAGCGCGATGCCCGACACCATCGCGGACATAATGAAGATGATCGGCATCAAGGCGTTGCCCCACCACGGATTGGCCTTCACCGACCCGAAGATGAACCCCACATAGCCATGCAGCAAAAAGGCCGAGGGAATGCCCACGATGGACAGGATATGGCCAATCTTGTGGTCCAGTCGGGCAGCCGCGTCGGACTCGTCCGTCACTCCGACTGTGAAGAGGCGATATAAGATGCCTCGGAACCCGGGTGTGGTCTCCGACCAGGTGACGAAGTCTCGCCGGTAATCGAACCACAGTTCCAGCAGCAACACGGCCATCAGGTACCAGGCATAGACGAAGCCGAAGATGGCCATCGGCGAGGTCAGGTGCGGCGTCATCATCACCTCATAGCAGCGTTCGGGATGTCCCAGGTGAAACAGCAGCGGCAGCGGCGCACACAGCAGAAACGCGAAAGCCGTTAGCAGCGAGAGGCGATACACCGGTTCGAGGGCTTTGACGTTGAAGACCCGTACCAGCGAGGCCATGATGAACGCACCCGCCACGAGCCCCGTGACGTAAGGATAGAGGACGATCAGCACACTCCACAGCGGCTGGTGCGTCGCTTCGTTGGGGTAAACATACCCCTCGAAATGCGGCACGACCACCGGGATGATGTTGGTCAAATCGTTGGTCATCTCACATGACCTCCTTGTCAATCCCCGCGTAGAACAGGCGCGGCTCGGTTCCAAGGTGTGGTTTCAG